>JAUNIR010000021.1:15866-31479 GCA_030523345.1 Lachnospiraceae bacterium | reverse complement strand
TCATTCGTTAAATATTTATGGCCATTCTAATAATTAGCAAATATCAAATAATATAGATTTTGTTTTCATTTTTTTCCGAAAAACTCCGAGGCTCGTAATAACGGGTCTCGGATGTTTTATTAGTCAAATATGTTATCAAGTTTTACAATTGTGATTTATTTGATGGTGCTGTGAGATAAAAACGATATAACGACCTATTAAAGTATAGTTTTTGGGGGATTTATAGATTATTTAATATACAATTATGTTTTAATTGTGTTAGCATAGTTATGGAAAATTCGATTTAATTACGAGGAGAAAAAATGTTTGATAAAAGTATAATCAAGTTATTCGCAAAACTTATAGGAGGATTAGCAGGTGTTGGACTAATGTTACTTATTTTGACAAAGGCCACATCTGGACCAGTTGAATTTGAGAATGATAATAGTGTAGCTAGCTCTGCTACGGATAGTGTAGATGCCGGTACCGATTTTGACTCGGACTTTGATTCTGATATTGATTCTGATTTTGACTCGGATTTCGATTCAGATTTTGACTCCGATGGTTTCTACGACTTCGGCACAAGTGATGAATCAGACGACTTTGATGTGAGTATGAACTCCTATTCACCTCTGCCTGAGGATTTATCTGATGCAATCAATTTCAAAGAATACAAGAATGCATTTGATCTTGAGTTTGATCTTTCAGATGCTGAAAGAGATATTAAGAAAAAGCATCCAGAAGATAGCTATCGATTAAAGAATTTCATCATTGATAAAAATGAAAAAACATCTAACGGATATAATGCCATCGTAAGAGTAGATCTTGAAGGTTATTATACTGTATTAAGACAGGAAGTTACTTTATCATATGACCTTGATGAAACATTCAATAACTGGGATTATAAAGGTTATGAACTAACTGGTGAAGAAAAAATATATTCTGACCTTGAGTATTCTTCGGTTGAACAGGAAAATATTCCTTTCGAAAAAAAAGGTACTTTTGTTTACGAAGCAATTAACCGTGACATGGCTGACAATAGTCAGTACAGAAAATTATATGTTTATTACGTAGCACAAGGGACTGCTATGGGATATGAAACATCTGCTTCCTGTATCGTTTTAGTTAATAGTCGAATAGTTTCAGTAGATACTATTAATGAGACAGGTGATACTTCATTACATCCAAGATATCCTGTAAGTTATGATTTATCTAAGAACGGTTTAAGGAGAGAATCTAATAATCAAATTGTATTTACATATAATGAGAATGGTGGAATATCAGAAGACAGACAATACATAAGAATATCTGATGAGATACTTTCACCAGAAGAAATTGCTGACATATGGGTGAACATCAAATAGAAAATTAGGAGACAATTTAGATGCGTGATTTTATCAAAGAGAAAATAGAGGCTCATAAGGTAAAGAAAGCTAATTGGAAAGAGTATAAGAAGAATAAAAAGGTCGAGAAAAAGGTAATACGCAAGCTTCAGCGTGAAAATCTGAAAGAGGAATATGCTAATGCGCCAGTGCTTACAAGATTTTTTCACGTAAATGCACGCAGAATTATAGTTACATTGATTTCGGTCGTTGTGGTCCTTTCTGTATTAGGCATTATTTTCACAGATGAAGATTTTATTGTAGGAGAAATAAATAAGCATCTTGATAAAGTGGATGCTAAGGACGTTCCAAATGAAGAAATATATGCATTATCACCAATAGATGAGGATGGTGCTAAGAGAATCAGTGCGCTTCCTGAGAATGGAGCAGATGACACATGGACTTTCTGTGTTTATTTTGTTGGCGCAAATCTTGAAGATATGAATGAAAATGACTTATCAAGCTATGTTTACAAGATTACTAGCGATGTGGCAGCTGAAAATGCAGCTGATAGAGATAGCAAATTAAATGAAAGACTTTATAGATATGCATCAGAAGTAAATGAAAATGGTCTTGATCTGCCAGAGTATCTTTATAAAATTGATAAACCTGTTGCATCAAGTACTACTGTTACGGAGGATGTTATTGTAGCAAGCAAAACGGGAGCAGCTTCTGCTGATATTTCAGAAATGGTTTCAAACGAGCTTCCTGAAAATATTACAATAGTGGTTCAAACTGGTGGTGCAACAAGGTGGAGCAATACACTTGTAAACCCAAATAAAACACAGAGATTTGTTATAAAAAATGGAATAATTTCTGAAGTAGAAAATATGCATATTCAGGATAGCTGTGATCCTAACACTCTCTCAGATTTTATTTCTTATTGTGCTAAAAACTATGAGTCAGACCATATGGGCCTTATTTTATGGGATCATGGCGGTGGAGTTACAGGATATGGTCTTGATAGTATTTTTAATTCAGAAATGACACTTGCTGATTTACAAAAGGCGATTTCAAAACCTCTAAAAAAAGATGTGAATGATCCATACTTTGACATTATTAGTTTTGATGCTTGTCTTATGGCATCTACAGAAGCGGCGAGTGTGTTTGATGGATATGGAAAATATCTTGCAGCAAGTGAAGAGGTAATGCCGGGAGATGGACTGAATTATTCAGTATGGCTTAACACCTTGGCGGAGAATCCGACGATGAATGCAGCGGCAGTTTGCCGTGAAATCACAGATTCGTATATAGATTTTCATATGAAAAGGAACCTGGATTTTATAACTTCTAAAATTATGGGTAATACGGTTGTGACGTTTTCGGTTGTAGATATCCATAAGGCAGCAATGTTAAATGCAGCGTATGAAAGAATGAATGAAAAACTCTTGAAACTTGCTGTAAATGACAAATCAGTTATTACCGATATGAGCAGAGCTGCAAGCAAGACGATGAGGTATGCAGAGAAAAACTACGATTATTTTAATACAATTGATTTAGGAACATATGTCGACTATTTGAGTGAAACATACCCAGACGAATGTGAAGAAGTTAGGAAGCTATTAAGAGAAGCAGTACTATATAAGAGAGGAAATTCTTTCCTTAAGGATTCACAGGGATTATCTATTTACTTCCCTATTAGTATGGGAGAATCATATGGACTATATATATTTACGGATTACATCTACAACATAAGTAAAAATAAATGTACAAATGCCCTATACTACTATAAGGTGGCAGGATGTCTCAATGATGAATTGCAGGAGACGGTTTTAGATGTTACTGGAAAGAGCTTGCCGGTTCTTAATACACAGCTTTTTTATGACTATCAGAAGATTGAGCCAACAATAAATGGTGATGAAATAGTTATTAACGTAGGTGATGATCTTTTGGGATCAATTCAGGATGTATACTTAGAAACAGCTTGCTATGATGAAGTTCTTGAAAAAATAACATATTACGGTACTGATAATTGCTATGACTTTGATGGAGAAGGAGGTATTGTAGCAACCGTAGATGGTCAGTGGTTTGCTCTTGATGGCTCACTACTTAAAGCTGATATTTCATTCTCAACGGATGAAACATCTACATACATTGCAAAAGTAATTCACAATGGTGTGTTATCTCTTATGACATTCACATACGACAACAATACAGGAGATATTGTTATTAATTCGGTAAGTAAAATGCCAGGACAGACAGATGGAGAATATGATCCTTCATTTAGAATAAACACCGAATTAATCCCAGGAGATACAATTGTTCCAATACTTACTGAGCAGGATGCTTATGGTCAGGAAAAAAAGGAAGTCAACGGAAAGAAAGTAAAATATAAGGCTTCTTCTAAAATACAGCTTATAAATCTTCCTGATGGAGATTATGTGCAGTCTGTAGTAGTTACAGATATGAGAGGAGATGCATATTACTCACCGGTTGTTGAAGCACATTTTAAAAATGGAAAAGCTTCAGATCTCAAAGTAAACCCAGAATTTGTTGGAAGCAATAATTAAAAACAAGGATTAATATATATGAACTCAAAAAAATAAAAAAAATATAAAGAGAGTGTCACGCTTTTGCAACACTCTCTTTATTATACTTGGCTCATAAACAAAAAAGCACAAACAAATAAAAGGAAGGACACAACGAGGTAAATATTATGAAGAGAATTAGTACAAAAACAACAAAAAGAGTAGCAGCAATTATTTTAGCAGCAATTGCAGCATGTTCAGTAATGGGATGTTCTGTACAAAAGACAGTAACAACAACAGAAACTCATACAGATGCTGATGGAAATACAACAACAACTACTACAACACAGACAACAGATCAGGATGGCAATGTAAATACTGAGACAACTGAAACAGAAGCTAAAGAACTTATCACATATGAATTTGAAACATTTGATAGTGTTAAGGTCGTAATTGATGAAAACAGCATTGTAGCACAGGAGTCTAGTGATGACCCAGAAAACTCAGACCTTGTATCAGCAGAAGCGGCTGGTAATATCATTGCCCCAGGTAGAGATTTTGTATATCTTGAGGATAGTGACTATTATTACATAGCTGATTTATCTAGAAATCTTATTACAGTTGCAGACAAGAGCAAGGTGCAGACTGAAACATCAAATGATGAAGAATTAGCTGAGAATCCAGGGTTCTTTGAAACAGACTCATGGAGCATTTCTTATGATACAGATAGCTGGTATGGATATGTAAATGATGAAGGCAATACTATTATTAATTATACAGGTGAATGTGCTGGCACTTCATTAATTGAAATCTCAGAGTTAGATGTTCCTACAGCTAAAGAGGCTGTTGCAATACTTGCAGAGAAAAAGGGAAAAGAATTAACAGTTAGTGATGGTTTTGAGGGTGTAGATTATACATGCTTTGCTTACGCTGCAGATGAAGTATATGAATCAGGTTTATATATTGCTGATTTCTATACACTTTATGAGCATAATGGCAAAGTAATTGTATTAGATGAAGCTATTACACATGATGACGATGATGCAAGAGCAGAAGCTTTAGGCGAAGTATTCGCTTGTGTAAAAAATGCATTAGAACTTAAATAAAATAATGATACCTGTGGAGAATGAAAAAATGAAGTTAGATTTGAATAAGAATCAATTTTTTAAAAACGTACTATTTGCATTTATCGCTTTTGCAATATACAAGCTTATAGGAAAGTTTGCTATTTCACGCATTGAAAATGGTGTTATTAACGCATTTGTTACAGAACTGACACTATTTATATGTGCTATATGTTGTGCGCTTGCTACAAAGAAAATGAATACTCTGAAATGGCAAAAAAGAGGATTTGGAACAGGTATTATTGTTGGATTATTTATACTTTGTATACAAATGCTGAACCTATTTTCTTGGATACATCAGTATATTATGGGTGTACAGACTGTGACGATTTCTTGTGGAGAAATTATACTATTTTTTCTAGCTATGGTAATGGTAGGGGTGTCAGAAGAACTTTTGTTTAGAGGAGTTCTTTTAAATAGCTGTTTAGAGTATTTTGGAGAAAGTTCAATTTCATCTTTAAAGAGAGCAATCATTATATCAGGTAGTATATTTGGTTTATTTCATATATTTAATGTCTTAATTGGAGCTAGTTTATTTGGTTCAATAATTCAGGCAATAAATGCTGTTGCACTTGGAATAGTATTTGGAGTCATATATGTAAGAAGTGACAAAAATATATGGCCTTGTATTTTTTTGCATTCAATACAGGATACGGCAGCATTCCTTCAATCGGGAATGATGAATGGTGGTGGCGTTAAAGATACGATAAGCAGCTATAGTGCGAACATGATACCAACAATTGTTGTTCTTTTCCTTGTTGGATTATTCCTTATGAGAAAAAAGAAGATGGTACTGTGTGTAAAACAAAATTGATGATTGGTCTATCCAGGGAATGCTATATTGATGGAATTTGGAATAAGGAATCTGTGGTAGCATAGTTATAGAGAAATATATTTATGAGTGGGAAATTAAGGATATGAAGATATATTGTATAAGTGATGTTCACGGTTTTTTTGCGGAGTTTGAAGAGGCCTTAGCGCTTGTTTTGGAACATTTGGATGAACCAGATACAAAGCTATGTCTTTTGGGTGACTATATACATGGTGGTGCTGACAATTACAGAGTCCTTGATAGAATAATGGAACTTCAGAATAAGTATGGATCTGATAAAGTCATAGCCCTTTTGGGAAATCACGAAGATTTCGTATTAACCGGATACTCAACAATAAATAATATGAATCTGGTTGAGGATGAGGAACACTGGACAGATGATGTAAGTGATGACAAATATATTCAGTGGTTTGAAAATCTTCCGCGATACTATACAGAAGGCAATACAATTTTCGTACATGCAGGAATAGAAGAAGATGCTGGTGACATGTGGGAATGGGCAACAGGTGAGGATATATTGGTTGGAAAGTATCCTGCTGAAACAGGTAAAATAGAAGGCTTGGAAATGAAGGTTGTTGCTGGTCACATCGGAACATGTGTGATTGCGGATGATCCAAGTTTTCACGATATATATTATGATGGAGAATCTCATTATTACATTGATGGAACGGTAATAGAAAGCGGTTATATTCCAGTATTGCTAGTAGATACAGAAAAGGATAAATATTATCAAGTTACCGAAAGTGGTAATAATTTGGTTTTTCCATATGATGAAGAATACTAATATAGTGGCAAGTAGGTGAATAGTAAGCAGATGCATTATTTAGTTGGAGGAAAATATATTTGGAAGAGATAAAGGTTAATGAAAAAGAACTAACAGTCAAGGAAATTTTTAGGACTGGCTGGGAGCTGACAAAAAGATATTGGAAATCAGAAGAAAAGATTGTTGCATGGCTTCTGCTTGTTGCCATTTTAGCAATGAATCTTTTTATGGTGTACTTAAATGTTCAATTTACGCATTGGAATAACGACTTTTTTAGTTTGATGCAGGAAGGTCAGTATGACAGATTTTTTAACCTTATAGGTAAATTTGCGATTATGGCCTTTATTTTCATCATTATAGCTGTTTATGAATTTTATATTAGACAGCTCCTGACGATTAAATGGCGTACATGGATGACGAAGAGATATCTTGATAGATGGATGTCCAATCAAGTTTACTATCGTATGAAGGTGATTGACTCTGACCTTGATAACCCGGATCAACGTATTGCAACAGATATTGGTAATTTTATTTCTTCTGTAATAACTTATGGAATAGGATTAATTAATAAAATCGTTACATTAATTGCATTTATTACTGTTCTGTGGAATTTGTCAGGTGTGTTAAACTTTTCTCTTTTTGGAAAAGATATACATATGCATGGCTACATGGTGTATGCAGCTTTGCTTTATTCTATTGTAGGAACCATTTGTGTTACACTATTTGGAAAGAAGCTTGTTCGTTTGAACTTCATACAGGAAAAAGTAGAAGCAGATTTTCGATTCACTATGATTCGTGTACGTGAAAATTCAGAGAGTATCGCATTTTATAATGGAGAGAAACCAGAAATAGGAAATTTCAAAGGAGCTTTTTCCTATGTTATTAAGAATTATCGTGCATTAATGAAACAGTACTTGGGACTGAATTACTACACGAATGGTTATATGCAGTTGGCGGTTATATTTCCTATGATAATGGCTGCTCCTCAATTATTTGCTGGTGCTATGGCTCTTGGTGGATTTATGGAAGTAACATCAGCATTTGGTAATGTGCAGGATGCATTATCATATATTGTTAACAACTTTGATGGTCTTTCTGATTTGGTTGCAACAATACAACGACTTGGTGGATTTATAGGTCACATAGAAGAAGTAGAAAACTTACCTAAGAAATTTAGAGAAGTTGGTTCTGATGAGGAAACAGTAGAATTTAAGAACATTAATGAGGTGCTTCCAGGTGGAAAAGTAATCCTTTCTGATTTTAACTTCTCCCTGAAAAAAGGAGAATCCGTTTTGATTGTTGGAGAAAGTGGATGTGGAAAGAGTACGCTGCTTAGAGTTCTATCTGGAATATGGCCATATGGAGAGGGTGAAATGAAAAAACCAGAAACATGGAAAACTCTCTTTTTACCACAAAGACCTTACCTTCCATTGGGAAGCTTGATAAGTGCTATATACTATCCACAGGAAGTTCCAGAAGAGATTTCGCCAGAGATAACTGAAATGATGGAGCGAGTAGGAATAGATGGATTAAAAGACCGATTGAATGACGTAGATGATTGGAGCCGAATTCTATCATTAGGTGAGCAGCAACGTCTACAGTTTTTAAGAATATTCCTTATGAAGCCAGACATTATTTTCCTTGATGAGTCAACATCTTCTTTAGATGAAGAAAATGAAGAGAACGCATACAAATATCTTAGGGAAAGACTTCCAGATGCAGTTATAATAAGCGTAGGTCATCGTAAGAGACTCGTAGAGTTTCATGATAGAAAAATTACATTGCTAAAGGGTGGTGTCTTTGAAATAAATAAGTAAATGCAGAATAAAACGAATAGAAAAATAGCGTATGAGAAGTATTTCCCATACGCTATTTTATATATACTTATTATACTTTATTTATTATTAGTTTCTTTTAGCCTTTGTGCACTCTCATTAAGTGTATCAACTAATTCTCTAACCTGGCTTAATACGTTTTGGTTACCTTCACTTGCTGAGTATGTTTCATTTGAATGAGCACTTACTTCTTCGGTAATAGCAGATACAGTCTGAATTGAATCTACGATTTCATTGTTAGAAGAAGCGAGCTTAACAACAATTGAATTAAGGTCATCAGATTTTTCTTTAATAATGTTAATATTTGAAATTATAATTGCGAATTCTCTTGCTGTTTCATCAGCAGAAGCACTCTGCTCTTCATTACTCTTTATTAAATTGCCAATAGTTTCAACCATGTTACCTAATTGTGAATTAATTTCAGCGATAAGATTGTTGATGTCGCCAGTAGCTGATGTTGTCTGGTTAGCAAGGTTTGAAATCTCAGAAGCAACTACGGCAAATCCACGTCCAGCCTCACCTGCTCTTGCTGCTTCAATACTTGCATTGAGAGCTAGGAGACTAGTCTGTGAAGCTATTGAATTAATAAGATCTGTAATAGTATTCATCTGGCCAGTTGTCTCACTAAACGTTTGAAGTGAATTAGCAACTTCATTACCAGCTTTGTCGGAAATCATTGTATAATTCATTAAGTTGTCAATCTGTTTCTGGCCGGATGCAATTGCCTCTGAAGTAGCCTTCATATTATCTGTAATTGTATTAGTAGCTTCTTCAACTGATGCAATATATTTCTGGATTTCCTCAGTTTTTACTAACTGGTTCTGAATGGCCTCAGCTGTTTCAGTAGCACCTGATGAAACTTCATTCATCGCATCAAGTGTCTGTCCCATTGAAGTATTAAGAGAAGATACCTTGTCATCGACCTGAGTTACATTCTCAGCCACACTGTCTGATATAGAAAGTACCTGTTCTAAAAGATCAGATATTTTTTTACTTTCCATAGTAAGTCTTGCCTGACGGATTTCACTCTGCATATTAACACACCAGCTAACTACTATAAAAAAGATTACGCATAGAATAACAAGCAAGCCTTGAATTTCATAACTTACAATATTTGTTGGTTCTGTATATCCCTGTGCAATACGAATAACGATATCTATAATGTTTTCTAATGCAGCGCCAATACCAATGATTAGTATAAAGCTCATCTTATTAAATAAAAGTAAGACTAATAACATTGCAAATACATATGAAAAGACTAAGTTATTATTTGCGGTGAATAACAAAACTGTATAAAGAGCTGTAAAGCCAATTCCTATTGTACGCATTATTGAATTAGGAGCACTGTGATTTTGATTGTAAAATATCCAGGCGATAATGACTGGTATCCAGCATAATCCACAAACAATTAGTGTATATACTAGTCCACGACTTCCTTTAAAAAATTCAAGAAGATATGCTAGTCCTATAATTGATGCAAGAATTGTCTGACAAATACAAGCACATTTGTTGACAACACCCTGTTTTGAGGACGAGGCCATCTTCTTTAAATATTCAAGTTCCTGTTCTGTGTAATTCATTCCTTCTCCTCCATAAACTCTATTAAACAGAATAATAAACCCCATATAATATATTTTATCATAAAATCTAAAAAACTGAGAGGGTTTAAATATTCCAGAAGTGCGTAATAGATTTGATTTTTATTGACATACAACTTTATTTAAGATAATATAAACACACTCATGAGGGAGTAGAGAGCACAAATGTGTATCAAGTCAACATGCTGATTCATCGAATCTGGCTTGATTTAAATGTCGAGACTCATGTATAACTGAGAAGCTATACGTGGTGTCTATATATGGATTGTTGTATATACCAGGTGTAGTTTCAACTATACCTGTTTTTTTATACATTGATTGGAGGAGTGAATGATGAACATCACTTATATTTTTCTTTTGAATAGTGTGCTTTTAGGAGTAGGGCTTGCAATGGATGCATTTTCTGTATCACTCGCAAACGGACTAAATGATCCTAAAATGAGCAGAGCAAGAATGAGTATCGTTGCGGGAGTATTTGCAATATTTCAAGCTGCGATGCCAATGATTGGATGGATTTGTGTTCATACAATTATGCAGTATTTTACTATTTTTGAAAAGTTGATTCCTTGGATTGCGTTGATTCTTCTTTGCTATATTGGAGGTAACATGTTAAAAGATGGTATCCGAGGAGAAGATAAAGAAGAACAGACAGCAAAGCTGGAAATCGGAGTGCTTATCATGCAAGGAGTGGCAACGTCAATAGACGCTTTGTCTGTTGGTTTTACAATTGCTGAATATGATGTTTATATGGCGATTCTTAGTGCAGTAATTATTGCAATAGTTACATTTTTTATATGTTTTGTAGGTTTGATACTTGGAAAGAAATTTGGAACTAAATTTGCAGGTAAGGCAAGTATTTTGGGCGGAGTAATTCTTATTGGAATAGGAATAGAGATATTTATAAGTGGTATTTTTTAAGTGGAAATATATGGCAAAATTTAAGGAAAAATAAAAAAAATGGTGTAAAATAGTCTTTAGAAAAATGGAAGGAGTGAATAATTATGAAAAATGAAAATGTAATTACAACTAAAAAAATGGCAATAGCTGTTTCTGTTGCAGCATTATCAGTTGGAATGCTAATGGGGTGTGGTAAGAAGGCAGCTAGCGAGGTAAAGGAAGAGCCAAAACAGGAAGCTGTAGAAGAAGTTAAAGAGGAATCTGTAGAGGATGTAGCAGAGGTTGAAGAAGAGGAATCATCAGTCAACCCTCCGTTCCTTGAAGACTTAGAGAAATACGACAGCATAATTTCAACACTTACAACAGATCAGTATTATGCTTTTGCAGCTGTTGGTGATGGTTATGACGTGTTACTTGTGGCTGATGGTGTATATGACAATCTTGATGGTAATATGGCAGCAATTGATGCTACTGTATATGGTCTCGACAACGGAAAACCATGTTATGCAGGAAATGTATGGAGTGATGGAACAGCATACCCAATTGCCGTATATGAAGACATGCTTATGTTTGGTGGTAACCACAGCATGACAATGGCAAATGTAATTGATTCATCAGTTATTATTCAGAAAGAAGCATATGAAGAATTTGATGAGCAGGGAAATGCAACATATTTCCTTAACGAAGGCGATATTGACAACATTAAGGAGCTTGAAGATAACAGTGTTTTAACTGAGATGTTTGATAAATACAGCCAGGCTATTGTACTTAATTTCTTCCAGGGTGAAGCAGAACCATCAGAAGAACTTATCGGAGATGAGGGAGCAGGAGATTACCCATCAAATGCATTTGAGGAGAGAGTTGGCAAGACATCATTTGATTCATATGATGAAATCATTGGACTTCTTGAAGGCGATGAGGCCTATGCTTTAGTGAATATGAAAGGTTATGATGGCCAGGTTCTTTTAGTAGCAGAATCAGTATATGATGATCTTTTAGGACATATGGCTACAATAGAATCTACACCATATACAATTAAAGCTGATGGTAAGGCTTCAGCAGACAGTCTCCTTGTTTCTGGTGGAACAGCAACTCCACTTGCTATGGATAAGGAAGGATGTGTTCTCACAGCTTCACATCAGAATGTTGATAAGCAGTGTTATGGCGAAAACGGTACACCTAATAAAAGTATGATGATTTTGACATCTGTATATGCAGATGAACTCGATGATAATGGAGTACCTAAAACTGTAAGTGGATTTAAGAGAACAAAGAATTCTCTTGTGGATGATGACAACGTATTTCTTAATGGAGATGAGGTTGAGCTTTGGACACAGCTTTGGAAAGAATATGAAAAAGCTGAGCCAATCAACTTTACTAAAGTTTCAAAATAAAGCCTAATATTAAATTAAATAAACGTGATTTAAATAGTTGTGGACGGGTTTGATACTATGATAATTTATGCAATTGATGATGAAAAAAATGCACTTGAATACATAACAAGAAAAATAAAGAGTGCAGAGCCGGATGCAGAGGTGTATGGATTTGATAATGCTACGGCAGCACTTGAGTCAGCGAGCAAATTACCTTTTGATGTAGCTTTTATGGATATTCAGATGCCAGAGATTGATGGAATTACGCTTGCAAAGAAATTTAAGAAGCTAAATCCTAAGTCAAATATGATTTTTGTAACTGGATATTCGGAATACACAATGGATGCGTTTGCTGTTGATGCTAGTGGTTACTTATTAAAGCCTGCTACAAAGGAACAAGTAAGACATGCCTTAGACAATTTACGATATCCACTCTCGGTACCAGGTGGTCCTGAAGTGTGTGCACAATGCTTTGGAGATTTTGAAATTTTTGTAAATCAGAAACCTGTTCATTTTAAATATGCAAAATCTAAAGAAGTAATAGCGTTTCTTATTGATAGAAAAGGTGCACTATGTACTAATTCAGAGGTTATTATTAATTTGTGGGACGACGATGATGATCATTCGGCATATTATCGTTCACTTATGAAGGATATACATGACACATTTGAGGAACTTGGAGTAGGAGATATATTTAACAGGGAACGTGCAGGAGCGTCTATTATTACAGACAAAATCAGATGTGATTATTACGATTACCTTAAGGGTACACCTGATGGAATAAATGCGTATAAGGGTGAATATATGCAGCAGTACAGCTGGGCTGAGACAACAGGAGCAGCGCTATATGATGAGTTCTAAAAATGTAAAAAAAATATATATAGGATTGTTTACTCTTGTTGAGATAATGACTGCAATAGGAATTTACCTATATTTCAGCGTAGACTATACGAATATATCTATGGGATATGCAAGAGATATGTCGGTAGACTGCATAAGTATGCTGGTTTGTGGAGTGCTATTAATAGGCATATTTGCAGGTAATAATGAAGACAAACAAAATCATGCGATGTTTAGAATCATTTTTTCGCTAACCACTTTATTTTTAGTTGACTTGATATCGTCGTGCATAGAGGGAAATCCTAGATTTGTTACTGGAATAATAATAGTTAATACTTTGGGATTTATATTTGAAGATGTACTTGGATACACTTATTGGACATACATTAGAGATCAACTGAGTCTTCGTGGTAAATTCCTTCAGGTTGCAAATAAAATTGTTCGAATTGCTATTTGCGTAAATATTGTTCTTGATATTTTAAACGTGAAGCTGGGTATTTATTTTACAGTATCAGATGCTGGAGAATATGTAGACACACCGTTGGAATTTTTAACCGATATCGCCATAATTACTGTATTTGTGTTAGCGATAATTGCCATACTTCATACAAAAAATATTAGTATTAATGAGAAGCTTATTCTTATGTCGTTTGAAATATTCCCATTTATTGGTTACATCGCTGAAGACCTTATGGAGGAATATACATGGATATATTCGGCATATCTATTATCAGTTCTATTAATATATATTCGCATTTTTTCAAATAGAGAGAGGAAAATTGCTGAACAGCAGGTGTTACTTACAAAACAAGGCACGGCACTTATGATTTCACAGATTCAGCCACACTTTCTTTATAACGTTCTCACAACGATTAGCAATCTTTGTGCAACTGACCCAGAAGAGGCTGAGGAGACAACGGTTTTATTTTCACAGTATTTAAGAACAAATCTTGATTCTTTAAGAAATCAGGAACCAGTGCCATTTCCGACAGAGCTTTCGCATATAAAGACATATGTGGAACTCGAAAAAAAGAGATTTGGTGATATTCTAAATGTCGAATACGACATAAAGGAGCAAAATTTCAAGGTGCCATCATTAGGTTTACAGCCTATAGTAGAAAATAGTATTAAGCATGGCATTCGTGGAAAAAATGCTCCAGGCCATGTAGTAATAAGTACATATAAAGATGTAGATGGATATAAAATTATTATCGAAGATGATGGTATTGGATTTGACATGAACCAGCCACCTAAAGAAGATGGAAGAAGCCATGTTGGTATGCACAATGTTAAGGAACGTTTAAAGCAGATGTGTAATGCGTCTATGAAAATAGAGAGCAGTCCTGGAAATGGTTGTCGTACAGAAATTACAATTCCAGAGTAGATGGAGAATAACGATATAAATTGGTGAAATAGGAGATAACAAATAATGTTCTGTATTGCATGTGGTAAAGAAAACAACACAGATAGTAAGTTTTGTAAATATTGCGGAAAGCCATTAATAAAAAATGATACGGAAGAAAAAAAACAAGAGGATCCTAACAAAAATTTTAAGCGTATTTTAGTTGCTCTTATGATTATTATATTTTTGCTTATTTTGAGCATTGTAGCTTGTCTGATATATAACAAAAAATCTGAAAAAGAGACTGCTAAACAGGAAGAACCTATATTGAAAGAAGTAGCTGAAGCTGCTGATATGTCAGAGGATGTGGATGATAATTCAGATAGTGAGGAACTTGAAAACGATATTGTAGCAGATGAAATAACAGATACTATAGTTGAAGAGCAGGAATATATAATAGAAGAAGAGGAAGAAGCTGTTCCTGAAGAGGTAATTGAAATATCTAGATTAGGTATTTTATATGCAGAGGCTTCGTCTGAATTAAATGTTAAATCAAAAGACAATGCAACTTATATAGCTGGAAATATTGCAGATGGAGATTTTAGAACAGCATGGGTTGAGGGCGTTGATGGACGTGGAGAAGGGCAAGTACTTGTTATTCACCTTGATGGCCTTCATAAAATATCAAGCCTAAAAATCTATTCGGGATTTTTAAAGACATGGGCTAGATATACTAAAAATGGTAAAGTGACAACAGTTTTAGTTGATTATTGTAATGGGCAGTCACAACAGGTTGACTTAAACTGTAATTTTTCATTACCAGAGGAGGAAATAGAGTTTGATGAATCAACTGTTGAAACTTGCAGTACTGTGATTATGCCAGAACAGGAATGTGAAACAGATACAATCAAGCTTACTATAATAAATGCAGTCGCAGGAAGTAAATATGAAGATACTGCAATAAGTGAAATTGAAATATACGGAAACTAAAATAACTGGAGATAATAAAAATGTATTGTAGTGCGTGTGGAAAAGAAAATGGGGAAGGCAAGAAGTTCTGTAGATATTGCGGACATAAGATGAAGCAACGCCCGATTATTGAAGTCGAAGAATCAGTTAATGTTGATTCAGTTGCGGAAGAACCAATTGTTGAATAACCAATTATTGAAGAGTCAGTCAT
>JAUNIR010000021.1:0-15856 GCA_030523345.1 Lachnospiraceae bacterium | reverse complement strand
AAGAACCAGTTAGTGTGCCAATATATAGTGAAGAACCTGTTGAGGATGTAACATTTGAGGAGGCAGAAGTAGAAGAAATACCTGTCGAGGAAAAGCGCGTTAAAGAAAATCCTGCTAAAGAAAAACAGAGCGGCTTAGATACACAGAAGAGAAATATAATAATGGCTATCGCAGGGCTTTCTGCTGTAGTGGTGATTCTTGTAATATGTCTAGTTGTGATTCTTAGCCATGGTAAAAAAGAAAAGCTTGAGCCTATGGTTGCTGAGGCCGAAGCAGCTGCAGCTGATGAGAACAGTATGGAATCTTCGGATGAGATTATATCTTTAGATGATTCCACTAAATTTGCTAATATACCGGAAGCGCAGGTTGTTTTTTCTGAAAATGATGCGAATGCTTTGATTTATCATAAATGGCTTACAAAATTCATTAATGGATTTACTTGGATCGATGGCGGAACCGATATGATATCATATGCGGATACTGAATCAAAAGATAATTGGTATTTTGCATTTAAAGACTTGAATGGTGATGGGGTGTCAGAACTTTTAATTTCATCCTCTTATAAACAGGGTTTAGAGTATACAGGAAATGATAACTTTGAATACCTTCCACTTATGACATGGAAGTATATGACAATATCTGATAGTGAGTGTCAGCAAGGTGGATATGGTTGCCAAGATGTTTTATGTTACGATACTGATGAGAACAGAATATATACTGCTTTTGTTGGGGAAAATAATGATTTTGATAAAGGTTATATAGAAAACAACCAATACATAATTGAAGATGAATATTATGATGAGCACGAATACGATTATTATCTAAAAAATAATAATAATATTTCACGCGAAGAATATGAATCAATGCTATCAGATTTTGCCAAAAAGGTAAAAGAATACCCATTTGAGGCAATACCATTGACGCCTGAAAATATAGACAAATATTTGCCTATGAGTGAAGATATGAGGGCTGTATTATATGAATATGAAGAGCAGAATAAGGCTCTTGCGATGTTTAGGTCGTTCATTAAAGGTGATTCAAAAATAAGAATAGGAGATAATGTTTCAGTTGGATATTATGATTCAGATTATGATTATGAAAATTCTGTAACAATATATAAGCACGGAGGTCAGGAACTATCACTTTCAGAGATTAAAGATATTATTGTAAATGATGCGGGTATAGAAAATCTTTATCCAGAAATTTATTATTCTGTATTAAATATAAATGACAATAATGTATTTCTTCTTATGTTAAAAAATGTTGGAACTGAAGGATTTACAGATGACGGATCTTGTTCTACCTTTGTAATTGTTAGGCAGGGTGATGATCTTGTAGCAACATATAGTTTTGACATGTATGGAAGAGGAGGAAGCTTTACTAATAAATATGGAGTACTTAGCGGTGGAGGATCTGCTGGAGCCGGTGATCATCTTGATGATGAATATTACATAGACGAAAATGGAAACGTCAATTGTATATACAGAAGTGAGACATGTTATTCAGGCTGGATTGGTGGATTATTTGGATGGTTTAAAAAGGACTACTTTAGCCAGCATACATTAGATCTTGCAGCCTTATATGACAGCACAGAAGTGCAGGAACAAGCAGGCTGTGAAGTAACACTATATGAAATTGACGGACAAATGTATGGCACATTTGACAGTGATGTTCCAGGATTTGCAGATATACTGAGAGATGCTGCAATAAATGATGGATTAAAACTCTATACGGGCGTAGAAATAGATAGCTTTGCAGAGTCACTCGGTATTGATAAGGGTAAAAGAGAACAATTGGGAGAAAATGAACCAGAATGGTATGACTATTATAGTCCAGTGGGTTTTGCTAATTTTTATAAATAATAATATATGCATAAAAGGAGAAAAAAATGTTTTGTAAGTATTGTGGAGCTGATAACGAAAATGATGCTATTTTTTGCTGTGAATGTGGACAGAAGATTGTGAATTCTGCAGGCCCTTCTCAACAACCTCACCATGGACCAACACCTGTACGTCAGTACAATGATAACCTGAATTCATATGTAGAAAACATAGGAGGGGCTATTCATAGCTACGTGGATGATAAAAGGTCAAATGAGTCGGCAATGTTGGCAAGATATGATGTTGATACTAATTCACCAGAACTTCGTGATATTTTTGTAGATACAGACGAAAAGCTTATTGCGAAGCTTGGAAATGGTTTCCTTGTAAACCTTCTTGTTAATAAGCATGTTAGAAGATGTTTCGGCCTTTTAAGTAATAAGAGGGTTTATTTAAAAGGTACGTTTTATTCAACTGGTGGAGGTAAAATAAACGAAGTAAGTTGTATGCAGATACTTGATGTTGAAGATATTACTGGTACAGGTTTTATTTACAGTGCGTTTCCATTGTTTTACCTTGTGCTAGGTATAGCATCGATTATCATTGGTGCCGTAATAGGATTAATAATGGATAGTCGTCATTTAGGGGTAGTGATGTTTACTACATTTATTGGTGTTATAGCTGCAATAATATGTTTAATACTTGGATTTATAGCAGCAAGACAAACTCAGTTCTTTATTGAATATGCAGGTGGAAGAATTAAATTTGATGCAACAACTGTAGGTATTAAAGATGTTCAGGACTTTCAGAAGCAGATTCGCCGTGTGAAAGACAAGGTTAATGGTAAGATTTAATGGCATATTGTAAATATTGCGGACAACCAATAGATAGTGATGCAGCCTTTTGCTCTTCATGTGGAAATCCTATATCTATAAAAAAGAATACATATATCCTTCCACGTAATGAAAGACGTTTATACGAAATATCAGTCGAAAATGGGGTTTTTAGTATTGAAGGCGATTTTTTATATCTTGATAATATGGATTTTTATTCAAGTAATGGATGTGTCGACGGTGCCCCTGTAAGTGATTATATTGGCATTGGGTTTCTTTCTAAGCGATCCTATCGAAAAGTTTTAATATTTTTTATAGCAGGAACTATATTCACCTTTTTCAAAAATGTGCTCGATTATCTTGATAAATTTGGAGTATCGCTCAGACCTGTTACAGTAATCTATTATATTCTAATGGGAATATGTATTTATAACCTTGTTAAAATATTGCTAGATAAGAAAAAAGTAATTGAAATATCATTTATAGGAAAAAGATTTGCGATTCCTCAGTCATCTATAAATGATGAAGAGTTACATGTACTAAAATTAGCCTTAGAAAATAAAAAATAAAAAAATATTAAATATTATTAGCCATTTTATTTTATGGTTCGTATATATAAACAGAAGGACATAAACAAGAAATTTAAAGAGATATTAGAACAGAAGGAAATATAAAAACAAAGAATTTAGGAGGAAATGGATATGAGTAAAGAAATGATTAAGACAATGAAAGATGGTAGTTCAGCAGTTGAAACAAAGAAGATCGAGCTTACAGACGAGCAGCTTGCAAGTGTTGAAGGTGGTGTTTGGGACTTTGCTTCAAACAGATTGTATGATGATTCATGGGAAAAGGTGTTATTAGATGAAGAAACACCAGTATTATGGAAAGAAAATGGAATAGTTGATCATTGGGCAGTAGTTATAGGATATGAGCTTGATGGAAACGACCATCCTTTATACTTCGATCTTGACCTTATTAATGAGCCATATATTGTTAGAAATGTTCCATCATCAGAAGTATTAATAGACTTTGCACATTAATAAATAACACTACACAATTAAATAATTAAGATATAAAATACAAGAGCCAGGGTGCATTACATATAATGTTCAGCACCCTGCTCGAAGCCCTTGCCAAAGGCATATGATAAAAGGGCTTTTTATATATATAATGGCCCCTTTTTAGGGGCTTTTATATTTTAAATTCCTTTATTTTTCTAAAATCGACAAAATACACTGTTTATTTTGCTGATATAAATATGTAATAAGAATTTGTAAAAAGATAAAATAAGAGTATAGACAAGGAGGTACGGACTATGCTTTCATTAATATTTGTAATTCTAATGTTCACAGTAATTGGAAAATTAATAGTATTTTCAATAAAAGCAGCCTGGAGTATTACAAAAGTAGTATTAACAATAGTTTTCTTCCCGGCAATATTAATAATAATGGCCGTTTCTGGATTTATGATGCTAGCAGTAATTGCTTTAGTAATTGCAGGTATAATTTCAATATTTGTGCCGATGATAGTTTGATATATTATCAATCCGGATGTTTTCTTTAGCCCATGCTTTATAATAAGCGTGGGCTTTTTATATATTTATAATTAACCTCTATGTTATACTAAAATATGGGGTTAAGAATAAGAGAGGTAAGCATATGGATTGGGAGAAGGAAAAAGAGGAATATTTAAGAGGCTGGCACACGTGGAATAATGACAGTATATTGTCTTATATTTACCCTTTAGATGGACGTGGAATAAGGCTTTGTATTAAAGATTATAAAAATGCATCATTTCTTGAAAATGTTCTTATAGGCGATGAGAATGCAAATGTCATACCTAGAGCTCACGCATATGATGACTCATTTACGCATGTCTACGTAGAATGGAAAGACAATCGATTTGAAGTTCTCACAGCTACTGAGGATGATGAGTTGTATATACTTATAAAGTGTGATGATGAAAGAGTTAAATCGTCCTCACTTATTATTCAAGGGTTAAGTTTATACAATCTTTCTGCAGAAGTAAAAAAAGAAAATAGTAATGGCACTTTAGATAAACCGCACCTTGTACTTAAGGGAAGCCAAGGAGAAAGCGCAGTATACGTTACGTGTGATGAAAATGGTGAATTATATGTACCTGTGAACACTCCATACTTATCAGTAGAATTAAAAGGTGAAATTGGAATATCAACAAACTCAAATAAATCCATTGGAAAAATAAAAACAATTATAGAAGGCAAGAAGACTGGCTACTATAATATTGCAAATAGATATGGTGACAAGAAAGATTTGTACCTCGCAATGCAGATAGCGCAGGCATGGGATACAATATATGATCCAGTATTGAGATCACCAATTACAACAGTAAGTCGTATATGGAATAAGCAATGGGGTGGATATGTGCTGTTTTGTTGGGACACATATTTTGGTGCGCTTATGCAGTCAGTTGATAACAGGGTACTAGCCTATAGTAATGTTTTTGCAATCACGGACGCTGTTACCAAGGAAGGATTTGTTCCGAACTATGTATGTCAGAATGGGTTTAAAAGTTTTGACAGATCGCAACCACCAGTTGGTTCATCAGTGGTTTTAGAAATATATAATCGTTATAAAGAAAAATGGTTTCTTGAGAGAGTATTTGATAAGCTTTTTAGCTGGAACAGCTGGTTTTATGAAAGAAGAACAACTATAAATGGACTTCTTACATGGGGATCAGATCCGTATGAAAAATATTATGATCATCATCTTGAATCAGATGGTGTTGGAGACTGGCAAGGTGCGTCTTATGAATCTGGTCTTGATAACTCACCAATGTATGAAGATATTCCATTTGATTTTGAAAGGTATCAATTAGAACTTGATGATGTAGGCTTGAGTGGCTTATATATACAGGATTGCAGGGCATTAAAAGAAATAGCTGAAATACTTGGACGTAATAGAGAAGAAGAGATACTTAGTAAACGACTCATAGAAATAGAAGATAAAATGGAAAGTCTGTGGGATGAAAAAACAGGGTTGTATCTTAATAGAAGAACAGATACTAATCAGTTTGAATACAGGCTTTCACCTTTTCATTTTCATTCATTGTTTAGTAAGAAGGTTGGAAAGGAAAGGATAAACCGAATAATAAAAGAGCATCTTCTGAATGAAGAAGAGTTCTGGACAAAGTTCCCGATTCCTTCTATTGCAAAGTCTGATCCATCATATATAAATCAGACATATTGGCAAGGCAGGGTTTGGGCGCCGATGAACTTCCTAACTTTCTGTGCGTTAAAGTGTGCAGGTGAGTCAGAGACAGTTGAGCTTCTAGCCGAAAAGTCTGCACAACTTATACTAAAAGAGTGGAAAGAATGTGGACATGTTCATGAAAATTATGATCCAGAAACCGGAGAAGGCTGTAATAGTGTAAGAAGTGATAAATTCTATCATTGGGGCGGACTTCTAGCTTATATGAGTCTTACGATGAACTAGTTATCAGGTATTGGTTTAAGCACGTCTAAAAATATAAGGAGGAACTATGATAATAGCATTAATTATAATTGGAGTGATTCTTCAGGGGATTTTTATTGCAGTGGAGCATAAAGAAAAATATGTTGCAGCAGATATATTAAAAGGATGTGCTGCATTCTGTTTTGTAATAATAGGAATAGTTGGATATATGACGAAATCAAATGATTCTTTTGGAATGAAACTTATGATTGGTCTTATATTTGGAATGATTGGAGATATTCTGTTAAATCTCAGATTTGTTGTAGGAGAAGAGAAGGGGCAGAAAGTATTTCTTCTTGGAATTGTATCATTTCTTATCGGTCATATTCTGTATCTAGCTGCTCTTATTCCACAGGCTCAACATGCAGGGATATGTGTATGCATAGGAGCTTTATTAGCTGCAGCCCTTCTTGCATATATATTTAAAACAATGGATGTAAAGCTTGCATTTAAAATATTTGGAGTATTCTACTTAGGTGCAGTTATTATAATGACAGTTATGGCAATAGATACAGCAGTTTCTGTACAGAGTATAAGAAGCATTGAATATGCAATTGGTGCAGTGTTATTTATGGTTTCAGATATTGTACTTATATTTAATACATTCAGTGGAACATCAAGATTTTCAATGCGAATTACGAATCTGTCACTTTACTATATTGGTCAGATGATGATAGCACTTAGTTTGTTTTTATAAAAAAGGGTAAAAAATGATTACACTTAATGATTATTTATTTTCAGGAGATACAGTTCTTAAGATACTTCACAGCTATTCGAAAGATCTTAAAGAGAACTCTTTGAACACTCATAATGCTATTGATTTAGTCCATTGCAATTTTTTATTGCAGCAAATAGATATTCTTGAGCATAATGATTTCTTAACTTCCCAGTCTCAGAGAATAAGAGAGCTTTATAAAATAATGGCAAAGGAATTTCCATTTCTTGCATTTACTTTTAGAGGAAGAATTAAATCAATCATAAGAGCAGAGGAGAAATTTAACGGATATATAGTCGAATATGTCTATGATTACTATAAAGAAAACGGAGAGTTTCCTTCAATCGACAATCTGAAACAGAGGCTCAGCTTCTTTCGTGATTTGATAGCGTATAGAATTGTAGTTTCAATGCCACAGTGTCATATAAAAGAGGGTGATGACAGAAGGGAAATCGAACTGGACTACCTGTATAAAATTGCAAATATACTTCCAGAGTTCCTAGAAGAAAGAGGGTTTAGTGTTCAAATATCAGACAAGAAAGAGCCTAATATTTCAGAAAGATTGACTCCTGAATTAGTTTCTTATTATAGAGATTACATTGAAAATCCTACACCTATAGGTTATCAGTCATTACATATTACATTGTATGATAATATCTCAAGAAGCTATGTGGAAGTACAGCTTAGAACAAAGGATATGGATGACTATGCAGAGATAGGGGCAGCTAATCATTTAGGATATGAAAAAAGGCAGGAGGAGGAGCGTACAAGAAGGGACGAGATTCCAACTGGTGTTTATCCCGTTTTCGATGAAGCTTTTGAAAGAGTTGTCAAACTTCATGAACTTGATCTTTCAAAGGTAAATGTCAATATGTTTGGAGCAATCAGTAATAGTGTAATGAATGATGGATGTGGTCTTTTCAGAGGCAGACTTATTTTGCCTTATGAGCATCTTTCGAGGTTTCAAAATGACATTATTGACTAATTTTATATTCTTACAAAATGTGAAAGAAAAATTATATAGTAGTAATAAAGTATACTTAACATACCCCATTAAGATAGTTTATATGTAAATGTGTTGACAAGGATATTTTATAGGAGTATCTTACATTTCAAGAAAAAACAAAGGCGTTTTGCACAAAAGCAAAGCGCCTTTATTGTTGTTTTTAAACAAAAAACGAGAGGGATCAAATATGATTAAACTCAAACATGTTAATAAAAATTTTGGAGACTTACAAGTATTAAAAGATGTTAATCTAGAAGTTAAAGAAGGTGAAAAACTAGTTATTATTGGCCCATCTGGATCAGGAAAATCTACAACTGTCAGGTGTATGAATTTTCTAGAGGAGCCGAGTAGTGGCCAGGTATTTATTAATGGAGGGGAAATAACATCAAAAAACAAGACAAAGATTGTTAAAGATAACATGTCGATGGTATTTCAGCAGTTCAATCTGTATCCACATTTAACCGTTCTTAGGAATCTTACTCTTGCTCCGATGAAATTACAGCACAAGAGTAAGGCGGAAGCTGAAGAACTGGCATATAAATATTTGGATGTAGTAGGACTAAGGGACAAGGCTAATGTTTACCCGACGACTCTTTCAGGCGGACAGCAGCAACGTATAGCTATTGCCAGGGCTTTATGTTCTCAAACAAAAATAATCCTTTTTGATGAACCTACGTCAGCACTTGATCCAGAAACAATACAGGAAGTTTTAGATGTAATGATAAAGCTTGCTAAAGAAAACATAACAATGGTTGTTGTCACACATGAAATGGGGTTTGCAAGACAAGTCGCCGACAGAATTGTATTTATGGCTGATGGTCAGATTATTGAAGAGGGTGATCCAGAACATTTCTTTAATAATCCGGAGTCAGAAAGAGTTAAACAGTTTTTGGGAAAAATCATTAGAAAATAGATATCTAAGGCTCATGCTTTAAATATAAATAAATGATATGAAGGAGAAAAGTTATGAAAAAAAGAGTGGTAGCAGTATTAACTTCTGTAATGCTTACAGCTGTAGCATTAGTAGGATGTGGTTCAGCTAGTGCATCAGCACCAGCGCCTACAGAAACAAAAGTAGAAGAGCCAGCAGTGGAAGAGGCTGTAGAAGATGAGAGCGAAGCAGTCGAAGAAGCTGTTGCAGAGATTGGTGCAGATACACAGGCTATTAAGGACCGAGGAGTTCTTAAGGTGGGTGTAAAAAATGCGGTAGTAGGATTCGGTTTCCAGGATACACTTACAGGAGAATATTCAGGTCTTGAAATTTCAATCGCAGAAAAGATTGCAGAAGAACTTGGTGTAGATATTGAATTTACAACTGTAACAGCAGCAACAAGAACAGAGCTTCTCGATTCTGGAGATATCGATTGTGTATTAGCCACATTTACTATTACAGACGAAAGAAAAGAAAGCTGGGATTTCTCAACACCATACTTTACAGATTATGTTTCAGTGCTTGTTGAGACAGCATCAGGAATTACAAAGCTTGAGGATTTAAAGGATAAAACCGTAGGTGTTTCATCAGGTTCAACATCAGCAAAATCACTTACTAATGCAATGATAGAAGCAGGATTCATTGATGGTACAGACTTCGATCCAGATTCATTTGATGCAGCAACATGGACAGAGGGTATTGCATACAAGCAGTATGATGATTATCCAGCAATTTCAACAGCTCTTTCAGCTGGTGAAGTTGATGCATTCTGCGTAGATAAATCAATTCTCGCAATTTATAACACAGATGATAGAAATTATATCGATGATCAGTTCTCACCTCAGGATTATGGTGTAGCAACAAAGAAGGGTTCTGATTTTTCAACATTTGTTGATGACCTTGTAGTTACATGGTTAGGAGACGGAACTATTGCTGGATTTATTTCAGAAAATGGACTTGATTAATTAAATTATAAAATGTCATCTCGTCGGGATACCCGGCGAGATGGTGTTTTAAACACAATTTTGGAGGATATGCCGTGTCAGGAATGTTTTCATACAGAGCATGGGAAAAGGTTTGGATTTATAGAAATACTTTTTCATTAGGACTTTTAAATACAGTTAAAACATCAGTATTGGGTATTTTATTAGCACTGGTTATTGGACTAATCTTAGGATTGATGGCAACCAGTGGCAATAAGTTACTGAAAACTATTGCAAGAGTGTATGTTGAAATAATACAGAATACACCTGTATTACTTCAATGTTGTTTTCTGTATTATTATTTAGCCTTTTCAGGACATAGCATGGGAATAATTGCAACAGGAGTTGTTGCTTTAGGAATATATACAGGTGCGTACATGGCAGAGGTTTTTAGAGCTGGAATCGAAGCTATTCCTAAAGGTCAGGGCGAAGCAGCTCATTCACAAGGATTTAACTATTTTGAAACTATGTATTTGGTTATCCTCCCACAGACCATAAAAATAATTCTTCCACCAATGGTAAATCAGGTCGTAAATCTCATTAAAAATACCTCCTGCCTGTATATCATTGGTGGCGCCGATTTGATTTCACTGACATATAGCTTTGTGACGGGAGAAAATACAGGAGGTGCATATGCACCAGCATATATTATAAGTGGACTATTGTTTTTTATTATATGTTTTCCATTATCAAAGTTTGCGAGTACATGGGAATCATATCTTAAGAAAAAAGAGCAGCGAGTTAATACTGCAGTGAAGGAGGCTTAGTAATATGAGTGATTTTGCCCACAGCATAACAATGCTACAAAATAAAAATGTTTTGTTATACATAGGACGCGGCCTTTTATTTACTATTTTTATTTCGGTAATAGCGATACTGATAAGTATCATAATTGGTTCAGTATTAGCAATATTACGTAATTATTTTACAAAGGGTTTAATGGGAATTCTTGGAAAGGTTGCCATACTGTATATAGAAATATTTAGAAACACCCCACTTTTATTGTGGATATTTATATGTGTTGTTTTTTGTCCAACTCCAGAGTTTTTTAATCATAAAATGATGGGTCTAACATCAGTTGAGGTTAAGCTTTTATGGAAGGCAGCAGTGGCACTTATTTTATTCGAATCATCTATTATTGCGGAGATTATAAGAGGTGGGTTGAATTCAGTATTAATAGGTCAGTTTGAAGCCGCTAAATCACAAGGATTTGGAGTGGTTCAGACTTTTATATATATTATTTTGCCACAGGCGCTTAAAAATGTTGTCCCTACATTATTAGGACAGGTTATTACAACAATAAAAGATTCGTCCTATCTTGCAAATGTTGCTGTTATTGAATTGATGGCCAGGGTTAAGCAGGTGTTAAGTTCAGCTGGACAATACAATGGAACAATGAATGTTCATAGTTCTGATGTTTTTGTATTATTTGGATTTGCAGCTTTAATTTATTTTGTAATAGATTTTGCATTATCTATCGTAGTTAGAGGGATGACAGAAAAAAGGAAAGGTGTCGTGGCATAAATCAGAGGAGAACAGAATGGAAAAGTATGTTATTACAATATCACGTCAATTTGGTAGTATGGGAAGATCGATTGCTCAGAAACTATCGAACATACTGGAGATCGATTTCTTGGACAGAGATATTGTGGAAATGACTTCTAAAAGAATGGGCCTTCCTGTTTCTATGATCAGTAATGAGGAAGAAGCAGTAAAGGCAGGATTCCTTGGACGAATATATCCTCTAGGTGTAGGTATTCCGAGTATAAAGGATGAGATATTTGAGGTACAAAGTAATATAATAAAGGATTATGTGAAAAAAGGTTCATGTATCATTGTTGGTAGATGTGCAGAATATATATTAAAAGATGAAAAAAATAGTTTAAATGTTTATATCTACGCTCCATACAAAGAACGTATTAAGAATTGTACAGGTTATCTTGGTATGGAGGAAAAAGATGCAAAGCGTCTCATTAGAGAGGTAGATACAGCAAGAGAAAACTATCACAAGTTGTATGTCCCACAGTATAATTCACCATTTGATAACCGTGATCTATGTATTGATAGTAGTAAATATGGTATAAATGGTACAGCGGAGATAATCGCGGGTATTGTTAATGAAAGGATGAAGTAAGAATAATGGGAACATTTAAGGAACTTGTTATAAAAAATCGTAGTTATAGAGGATATGACGAAAGTTACAAATTTACAAAAGAACAACTTGAGGATTATGTAGATACAACAAGATATGCAGCTTCCAGTGTTAATATGCAGCCACTTAAATATTTTGTTGCATATGAGAAAGGAATGGTAGATACAATACAAAAGATGACTAAGTGGGCAAGAGCGCTGCCTAATCTTGATCTTCCATATGCTGGTAAACGTCCAACAGGATTTATAATAATATGTCAGGATACTAATATTTCACCAAATACAGAAAGATTTATGAAGGATGTTGGTATTGTCGCACAGACAATATTACTTCAGGCTACAGAAGAAGGTCTTGGGGGCTGTATGATTGGTAATTTTAAACCTGAAGAAGTAAAGGAAGTTTTAGGATTCAAAGAAAATTTAGTACCATTATTAATTGTTGCGCTTGGTAAGCCTGATGAAGAGATTGTTATAACAGATATAAAAGAAAACGGATCTACAAATTATTACAGAGATGAAAATGATGTTCATTATGTCCCTAAGCGTTCACTTAAGGATATTTTGATTGGATAAAGAGTTAAGTTTATGTCAATAAATAGAGATAATATGAACAGATTGCCGGGTATTGGTATGAGAATTGTAAAATCAGCCATTGCTGTGGCAATTTGTTTTATAATCGATTACTTTCGTGGAGAGCAGGGAATGGTTTTCTATTCTCAGCTGGCAGCACTTTGGTGCATACAAATGTATCGGGCAAACACGAAACAAAATGCTATACAGAGAACAATAGGAACTATAGTAGGAGCGCTCTATGGACTATTATATTTAATTATGAGTCCTTTAGTGCTGAGTGATGAAATAGTGCATATGATAATAGGTGATATTATAGTGTCTATTATGATAATAATCATCCTATACACAACGGTACTGTTGAAGAAACCACAGGCTTCCTATTTTTCATGTGTAGTATTCTTAAGTATTGTAATAAATCATGTAAAAGATTCAAATCCTTTCTTTTTTGTGTGGAATAGATTCCTGGATACGATGATAGGAATTGTGGTAGGTATAGTAGTCAATGACTTCAGAATATGTCTACATCCAAATAGGGAAACACTTTTTATTTCAGGGTTAGATGAGGTTCTTCTTGATAAAAAGGAAATGCTAAGTCAGTTCAGTAAAGTTGAACTTAATCGTATGATTGATGATGGGTTGAATTTTACAATTGCTACAATGCGTACCCCTGCATCAATAATTGATGCAGTGAGGGACGTGCATTTAAGAATTCCGGTGATTGCTATGAACGGGGCATGTTTATATGATATGGAAACATGCAGCTATCTCAAGGTATATGTTATTTCACACGATGAATCTAAATCGATTATTAGTATGATAAAAGAAGCAGGCATATGTTTTTATACAAATGTAATAATCGACGATATGCTTGTAATATATTATGAAGATGTAGAGGATGAAGTTAATAGACAGCTTGTAAAGAAACTTAGAACTTCACCTTATAGAAACTATGTGAAAAGGCCATTACCTGATGGAGAATCGGTAGTGTATTTTATGTTGCTAGACTTAAAGTCTAAGATAGCGGATTTTTACAGGGTACTAAAGGAAAGAGGTATACTTAATAAATTCAATGTTGTCACATATGATTCGAAGGACTATGAAGGATATTCTTATATAAAAATTTATAGTAAAAATGCAACAAAAGAAAATATGATAGATTATCTTAAGGAGTATTCTTCTCTTCATAATGTAGTGACATTTGGATCGGTACAAAATATTTATGATGTTTATATAGATTCAAAAAATGCCAATCGTTTAGTAAGAGAAGTCAGAAAAAGGTACGAACCAATTTTTGAAAAATAATATGACTACTTATTTTGGGTAATTGACATGGTATTTATATAATGATAGAGTTTCAGTAAAGGCAAAGAGGCTAATACTTCTTTGTCTTTTTCTGTTTTTTCTGATTATTACAGAAGACGGAGGTGGAGCTATATTATGAGAAAACTTGAAACGAATGACTGGATTATCCTAAATAATATTATTTATAAAATACATACTACGGATAATTTTGATGAGATGAGACTAGATCTCTTAGAACAACTTAAGATGGTAATTGATTATGACAGTGCTGACTTCTTTCTTGCTTCAAAGGAAGAGGGCCGTTTGCTTTGTAATCCTATTACATATAACTGTGATATGGACCTATCAGAGATGTATGAAGATCTAGATTACAGCAGAGGTATAATGGTCAGCGGAAAAACTCTTATTTACAGAGAGACAGATATTATGTCTGATGAAGCAAGAGTAGAAACTGATTATTATAAAAAAGTATATAAGCCTAATAACTGGCACTATGCCCTTCAGATTATTATAGCCAGACACAAAAAGTTTTTAGGAACAATAACATTCTATAGAACAATTGGAAAAGAAAATTTCCATTACGATGATATATTCATGCTTGATATGCTTAAGGATCACCTGGCATACAGGCTCGAGAAGTATACTCTCGGATTAGAGACATCAGTTGAAAAGATGACAATATCTGAAGCAATACTAAAATTTGAGCTCTCGAAAAGAGAGGCAACTGTGCTTAAAGAACTGATGTTAGGAAAAGATAATAGTGTGATTTGTGAGGAGTTATTTATAACAATTAATACTCTGAAAAAACATATACTTAATATATACAGAAAGATGGGTATAAAGAATAGGGTACAATTATTCAAAATGGTAAAAGAGAATGAGTAATACTACTTTAGTGTAATAAAAATGGTATACCTGGTGAATTGAAAGTACACGATTTATGGTTTAACATTCGAGGTAATTAAAAATGTTAAGCAACGGGGCTTATCCTATATTTTTTAGGATAAGCCCTTTTTGTATTAAATACCATAGGAGGGATAAATTATGAAAGAACTTGTTATGCTAATTAGACCTGAGAAACTCGAAGCGGTTAAGGAAATTCTTGATGAGGTCAACTGTGGAGGTATGACACTTTCAACAGTTATGGGATGTGGTACCCAGAAAGGTGTTACTTCTGAAGAAGGAAGTGTTAACGAATTAAAGGGATTTAAAACAACTATTAATTTATTACCTAAGGTTAAAGTTGAAGCCGTAGTAGAAGATGCAGATGTAGAAAAAATCATCGGACTTGTACGCGAAGCATGTGCAACAGATCATGTTGGAGACGGAAAGATATTTATAAAGAATGTTGAAGACGCAATTCGTATTAGAACAGGAGAGAGAGGAGTAAAAGCTCTCTAAATAAACGAGGTGGTCACATGAAAAAAATAGTTGAAATAGATGGCGTAAACAAGATATATGGCACGAATCATGTAGTTAAGGATTTAAATCTCACTGTAGAAGAAGGTGAATTTTTAACTCTGCTTGGTTCATCAGGATGTGGTAAAACTACTACACTTCGAATGATAGCAGGATTTGAGGAACCAACTACTGGAACTATAAAGGTAGAGGGTGAACCAATTGAAGAGAAGGAGCCATTTGAAAGAAATGTAAATACTGTATTTCAGACATACGCTTTATTCCCTCATAAAACAATATTTGACAATATTGCTTATGGATTAAAAATGAAAAAAGTTCCTAAAGCTGAAATAAAGGAAAGAGTATTAGAGATGATGGAAATGGTTCAGTTATCTGGATTTGAAAAGAGATATCCATCACAGTTATCAGGAGGTCAGAAGCAGAGAGTAGCAATTGCCAGAGCTCTCATTAATAGACCAAGAGTTCTTCTTTTGGATGAGCCATTAGGTGCTCTTGATTTGAAGCTACGTAAGCAAATGCAGCTTGAACTTAAAAGACTTCAAAAGAAACTCAATATAACATTTATATATGTCACTCATGATCAGGAAGAAGCACTGACAATGAGTGACAGAATAGCTGTCATGCATGATGGT
>JAUNIR010000020.1 GCA_030523345.1 Lachnospiraceae bacterium | reverse complement strand
ACCAGCGACACAAGGATTTTCAGTCCTTTGCTCTACCAACTGAGCTATCTGGGCGAATACTCGTGTGCATCTGTTTCACACAACGCACGATTGATAATATCACTTTAAAGCCATGATTTCAAGCATTTTTTGATATTTTTTTATATTTTTTATTCAAATTGTGGTCTATATACTTATATCCACAACATTTGGTATATTATTGCCTGTATCTACGCTCACTGAAGCCGATGAAGCTCCACTAATATCTGCACCAGAACCACCGCCGCCACTCATTCTTTTATCATAAATATCGAATAATGCCTTTAAATACTTTGTATCAGCTTCCACAAGAGATTTGTCTTCTGATGTTCTGTGTTTTAATTTAAAAGATTTGAATTCCTCTTCAGTCATTTCATAGTCAGTAATAACCATCATCCCATCCATGAGACCCTCTAGAGTTTCTTCCATCATATCTTCCATAGCCTCAGCAAGAAGATCATATATGTCTTCTGACATATCCTCCATTGACTCTTCCATAGATTCTTGTATCATCTGCTGGACTTCTTCCATATTTTCAGCAATTGCTTGCTCCATTTCAGCTATCTGCTCTTCGGAGAACTGCTCAAGCTCTTCCTCTTTTGCTGCCATCTCCTCTTCGAATTTATTAATAGCCTCTTCAGATTCATTTTCTAACTTTTCCTCAAGTTCCGCAGCAGTTAAACCTGCACCTGCAGGCTTATCAGTGATTTTGATAAGCTCCTCTTCTTCTAAATGACGTGCCTTTTTATTTGCCGCTCTTTCCATTGATTTTGCATGTTCAATAGCAGCCTGCAACTCTTCCTTATCATACTTTCCTGATGACATTTTAAGCTTTAGCTGTATAACTTCTCGTCTTGCTTTTGATGCAACCTGTTTTGCGTTAATGGATTTTTTAGCAGATCTTATCTGACTAGATATATTCTTACTGTTATACTTAAGCTGCTTAAGTTCATTTGCTGTACTTTTTGTATTTGTACGTTGCTCTCTTAATTTCTGAGCATAGCTTATTGAAGAGTCTGCAATTGATGCAGGCTTACGTTGGTTTTTATCACCACGAAGAAGGCTCTTTATATTATTAACTGTCTGAGCCTTAGATTCCTGTGCTTCAGCATATGAAGAATTTACAGGATTTCCATATCTATTTTGAGAACCAGTGGTCTGTTTGTTAGAATACAAAGCACCTACAGACCTTAATGAATCAACAACCATAAGAATTCTCCTTTATGCGGAAAAATCTATATTCTGACCTAGTGTTTTCTCCGCATCTGTAATAACTGAATCACTTTTTTCAAGCTGCACGTGATCTTGTATTTTCTGAAGAAGCTCCTCAAGAGAATTTGCTGTTATTACTGTTTCTTCAGGTTTATTCTTATTTGACTCTAACTTTACCTTATTTGCTTTATTTGACTCTCTAGCTTCTTCTACTCGCTCTTCAAGTCTTTCCTTAGCTGCCTTTTTATCCTCAGCCTTCTTCTCTGCTCTTTTCTCTTCACGCTTCTCCGCAATACGCTTAGCCTGCGCTTCTGAAGACTTTTCTAATACAGCAAAAAACGATGTCGTTCCATTATCATTAACCTGCATGCCGTATCCCTTGACGTTGGCACCAGTTGCTGCAACAGATTCTGCGAAACTTGCAAAACTAGCTGCTGATTTTTCTATAAGTCCTTCATACTGAGCTCTATATGATGAATCCTCGGCCATTCTTTCAATTTTTGCTTCATCGATAAGAACTACCATCTTTCCATGCTGCGCAAAAGAGGCTGCTCTTGCTTTAGCATTTTCCTTCTGATCCTCACTAACTAATACAAATTCCATATTATGAAATTTGCTTCTAAGCTCTTCATAGTATTTCTGAGCCTTATCTGATAATTTTACATCTCCTACTGTTTTACCTGGTATCTTTTTATTAGATGTGTTTTCTTTTATCTCAGCCTTATCATCTTTTACTTTGGCTACCTTAGGCTGACTATAAGTAGCACCCACTTTTGAATAGATGTTTGAAATATCACTCATAACGTTCCCTCCTTGGATCTTTCGTGATTAATATAAAAAGTGAACTCCTTTTCACTTTTAGACAATATATGTTTTCTTTTGTATCGGCATATTTTTAATAAACTTAACCCCTTTTATAAATTTTTTTAAAATGACCTAAATTTTTAAATTTAAAGCCTTATGATATAATAATCACATAATAAAAATAAGGAAAAACTATAACAATGCATCCAATCAAACATTTCAAAACAATTACAAAACACAGGCATGCGGTTATCATACACTGTTTTAAAGCTGGTATTGGATTTCAAGGACTATTTCATGACCTATCAAAGTATTCTCCTACCGAGTTTATTCCTGGAGCAATATATTACCAAGGAACTAGATCCCCTAACGAAGGCGAACGTGAATCCATAGGTTATAGTAAGGCATGGATGCACCATAAAGGACGTAATAGGCACCATTTCGAATACTGGACCGATTACAATCATGCCACAAGACAAATGCAAGGTATGCCTATGCCTGATAAATATATTAAAGAAATGTTTTGTGATCGTGTTGCTGCATCTAAGATATATCAAGGTAACAAATATACAGATGATTCATCATTAAAGTACTTTGAACAAGGCCGTGATAAACGTGGCATACTAATTCATGAAGAAACAAGCAAAAAGCTTGAATTCCTACTTAGAATGCTTGCAGAGAATGGGGAAAAAGAAACATTTAAGTATCTTCGCACCCATAAGACATTATAAAGAACAAATTCAAATTAATAATTTATAGCCGAGGCTACTAGAGAGTTTTATACATCTCTTTAGCCTCGTCTTTTTTTACAGTTTCTTTAACATCTGTAACTTCAACTTTTACAGGTTTATTTCCAAATTGTATTTCTAGTACATCACCAACTTTAACATCTGCAGATGCTTTAGCTGGTCTTCCATTAATTGTTACTCTTCCCGCATCACATGCTTCGTTTGCAACTGTACGTCTCTTAATAATTCTTGAGACCTTTAAATACTTATCTAAACGCATAATGTATTCCTTTCCTTACTGTAAAATAAAACAGCTACCATGTCCTTCAAGCAAGCTTGGAACAGAGGTAGCTGTTTCATTTTTAACACTAATTATAGTTAAGTATTAATTACTTCTTGTTTACAAGATCCTTAAGAGCCTTACCAGCTTTGAACTTAGGTGCCTTTGAAGCAGCGATCTTCATTGTCTTACCTGTCTGAGGGTTTCTACCTTCTCTAGCTGCTCTCTTTGAAACTTCGAATGTACCGAATCCAACTAACTGAACCTTTCCACCCTTCTTAAGCTCTTTAGCAACAACCTCTGTGAAAGCCTTAACTGCCTTCTCAGCGTCCTTCTTTGAAATACCAGCATTGTCAGCCATAGCTGCAACTAATTCTGTCTTGTTCATTATAATTTCCTCCTATTAATTGATTGCGAATTAAAACGCACCGTAGTGCCTACATGTAGTTATATACTTTTTAGCTTAATAAGTCAAGGAAAAATAGCTTTTTTTCCCTATTTTTCGGCATTTTTAGGACATTTATAGACATAAAAGTAACTTTTGGAGATTATGTTACCCAACACAATATATAGTTTTATTTAACACATCCTACAATGTCATTGATATCCTCTATGCCCTGCTTTTCCATAAAATGTTCAATACCTTTAACAATTTCTTTTGTTGTATATGGATTATGGAAATTCATGGCTCCGACAGCTATTGCTTTAGCACCTGCCATCATAAATTCTATGGCGTCTTCATAGTTTGATATACCACCCATTCCTATAACCGGAATCTTAACTGCATTTGCAACCTGATATACCATTCTTACGGCTACAGGCTTAATCGCAGGACCTGATAGACCACCTGTCTTATTAGCAAGAGCGAAGCTTCTCTTATATATATCAATCTTCATTGCTGTTATTGTATTAATTAGTGAAAGGGCATCAGAACCTGCTGCCTCTGCCGCCTTAGCCATTTCTGTTATATCTGTAACATTCGGTGAAAGCTTCATAATAATAGGCTGTTTTGCATGATTCTTTATTTCTTTTGTTACGTTATAGAGCATATCTGCATTTTGACCAAAGGCAATAGCACCTTCTTTTACATTTGGACATGATACATTTATCTCAAGCATAGCCACATCTGTATCTGCCAATCTCTCAACTACACCTACATACTCTTCTACAGATTTTCCACATACATTAACAATAACTTTTGTATCATAGCCTTTTAAAAACTCAAGATCTCTTTCTATAAAAGTATCAATTCCTGGATTCTGAAGACCTATGGCATTCATCATACCTGCTGAAGTCTCACACACCCTTGGAGTTGGATTACCTGGCCACGGAGTAAGAGCTACACCTTTTGTTACAACAGCTCCAAGCTCATTTAAATTTACAAATTCGCCATACTCCATTCCTGATCCAAATGTGCCTGATGCAGTCATTACTGGATTCTTAAATGTTACTCCTGCAATATTTACGCTTGTATTCATAAATCAATATCCTCCGCATTAAACACTGGTCCATCTGCGCATACTCTCTTATTATTAACCTTTGAATGATCATCTATATCTTTTGACTTACAAACACATCCAAGACAAGCACCGACACCACATGCCATTTTTTCTTCCATAGATATATAAGCTGTAATACCATTCTCCTTAGCATAGGCTTTAACACCTTTAAGCATTGGAATTGGACCACATGAATAAATAATGCTTCCTTCTACTCCCTGCTCTTTAATAGCATCGATTACATTTCCCTTTGTTCCTACGCTTCCATCCTCTGTTGCTATTACAACCTTTCCGTAGCATTCAAGATCTTTTTCCAAGAACATATCTGCGTTTCTGTATCCGACTACAATAGTCTTTTCGCATTCAAGCTCCTTAGCTAGCTGAAGCATTGGAGGTATTCCAATTCCACCTCCTATAAGAATTGCTTTTTCTGTTTTCAAAGGAAAGCCATTTCCAAGAGGTCCTAGAATTGACAGTGACTCTCCGCCTCTATATGAGCTGAATTCTTTTGTACCCTTTCCTGCAATTCTATATACTATTCTAAGCGCAGACTTCTGCTCATTAACCTCACAAATACTAATTGGTCTTGGTAAAAGTCTGGCATCACTATTTGTATACACTGAAATAAACTGACCTGGCTTAGCTTCTTTTGCAATAGTTGTGTTAATCCACATACTATATATGCCCTCTGAAAGTTTTTCCTGTGACAAAATTATAGCTGTCTCTTTAATTTTTCCCATCTGAATATATTACCCTTCCGTTACATATTGTATATTTTACTTTACCTTTAAGCTCACACCCCCTGAAAGGAGAGTTTTGAGACTTTGATTTAAATGTATCTATCTTAAAACATTCGTCCATGTCAAAAATAACTAAATCTGCTTTCCTGTTTACCTCGATTGAAGCAATTTCATCCTGAAGTGAATACAATTTTGCAGGACCTAAAGTCATTTTTTCTATTAACTCATTAATTGATAAAAAGCCTTTATCAACAAGCTCCGTAATTCCTAATGCAAGGGAGGTTTCTAGTCCAATTATTCCACTCGGAGCTTTTGTAATCTCCTGATCTTTCTCCTCTTTTGCATGAGGTGCATGATCTGTTGCTATTATTTCTATAGTACCATCCTTTAATCCATCAATAATAGCTAATCTGTCTTCTTCAAGCCTTAATGGAGGATTCATTTTTGCATTTGTACCATATTGTAAAACTGCTTTTTCCGTAAGAGTAAAATGATGAGGTGTTGCCTCTGCATGAATATTTTTATGAGTCTTTCTTGCTTTTCTTATTAAGTTTACACCTTCTTTAGTACTAATATGCTGTACGTTTAGTTCTACTCCTGTTTCCTTTGCTATTTCTACATCTCTCTCTATAAGAGATATCTCAGCCTCTCTTTTAGAACCACCAATTCCTAGTTCCTTAGATACTTCCCCAGCATTAACCCCATTATTCTCAATCAACTCTGGGTTTTCTTCATGAAGTGAAATAGGCTGATTAAGCGCTTTTGCTTTTATAAAAGCCTGTCTTAAAAGACTTTCATCCATAATAGGAATACCATCATCTGATAATCCAATGGCACCTGCCTCTATTAGCTCTTCATAGCTTACAAGCTCCTTGCCCTTCATACCTTTTGTAACATTTGCTACTGTATGAATATTTATGTCTGTTTTTTTTCCTTCACTAAGTACATATTTTATAGTGTCAACATTATCAGCTGTTGGTTTTGTATTACCCATTAAAATAACTGTAGTGAATCCACCTGCTGCTGCCGCTTTCGCACCAGATGAAATATCTTCTTTATGTGTAAATCCCGGATCTCTAAAGTGCACATGCACATCCACAAGTCCCGGTGCACAACATAATCCAGTACCATCTATTTCTTCATCGTCGCAGATTAGGTTTTTACCTATTTCTGTAATTACACCATTCTTTATTGCGATATCTGCTACATCATCATAATTTGTAGCCGGGTTTATTATTCTTATATTAGAGATTTTCATGATAATACCCCTTCCCATTACACGATAATAATTATATCTTAAGTTGATTCTTTAATAAATATTTATTAGAATAATCGATAGGATATTTTACATGCGAGGTCATTATGATTAGAACAATTTTAGCTGCTTTACTTATTATTTTTTTCTTTATAATTACAATTCCTGTACTAATGATTTTATGGGTCATTGGTAAGATTAATATGAACTTACACGATACTATATCTTATGGAATTATGAGAGGAGCTTTTGTATTTATTCTTTTTGTGTGTGGAGCTAAAGTTAAGGTCGAAGGTCTTGAAAATGTTCCAAAGGATAGACCTGTATTATATGTAGGAAATCACAGAAGCTATTTCGACATAATAGTTTTATATAGATATGCAAAAACACCTACTGGTTTTATTGCCAAAAAGGAGTTTAAATCAGTTCCTGTTCTTGGACACTGGATTTCATGTCTTCACGGAATATTCCTTGACAGAAAAGATATAAAGGCTGGTCTTCAGACTATATTAGAAGCCATAGATAATGTTAAAAACAAAGGTATTTCATATACTATTTTCCCTGAAGGTACTCGCAATCATAATAAAGAGATGCTTCCATTTAAAGAAGGAAGTTTAAAGATTGCTACTAAGAGTGGATGTCCTATTGTCCCTGTAGCTATGACACATATGGATGACTTGCTTGAAAATCACATGCCTTTCATAAAAGGCGCCAATGTTTCAATTCGTTTTGGAGAACCAATTTTTACAGATCAGCTAGCAAAGGAAGAACAGAAATTCCTTGGAGCCAAAGTAAGAGATATCATTCAGAATATGATGGATGATATGGAATAAAAAAAGCGCATCCCGCTTCGAATGTCCAAAACGTACACGTTACAGTGGCCTCTGACTCAACCCAGGCACCCTCACGGCACCCAGAAGGTTCCGCTTAGTGCTGCTTCATTCCTGACCTGACACGGTTCACGGATTTCCGTCGCGTGAGACCCAAGTCTCAACACCAGATAACCAAAGACTGCTATACGCCAAAACACCCTCTACGGGATATCACCCCTGCTATAGCGGATTTCAGGTACAGGGAGCCGCTAATTCCCCAGCTGCGCATTTTTCATTATACGTTTTGATTTATAACTAGTCAACTCCTCTTATATAAGCCTCATCAACATAGTCTTTCATTATTTCTTTATATTTCGTTATCGTAATATCATCTGGCGTAGAAAAGCTCTTATCACAAACAAATTCAGATTCCTTGAATGCTTGTAAATAATGTCTTTTAGCACCTTTAATTAACTGTCCAATTCCTTTTATACTATCAATATCATGAAGTCCATCTACTACTGTCGTCCTGAATTCATAGTCAATATTAGAATTAATAATGATGGATACTGACTGCTTTATGCTATCAATAAACTTATCTTCTTCATTAATTCCTGCAGCTTTATAATAGTCATCCTCTGAAGACTTTATATCCATTGCAACATAATCTATAAGACCCTTATCTATAAGGTCTTTTATCATTTCCGGATTTGTTCCATTTGTATCAAGCTTTATTAATAAACTATTACTATTTGTATTTATTTTTTTTACTTTTGACAAAAATTCTCCCAGTCCATCATTAAGCGTAGGCTCGCCACCCGTTACGCATATACCATCCAATACTCCACATCTCTTTTGCAAAAAAGAAAAAATATCAGCTTCACTAATGGTAGATATACTATCTTTTCCCTGCAAATTAACGAGATTCATATTATGACAAAACGGGCACCTAAAATTACAGCCACCCGTAAATATGGTGGCTGCTACATGTCCTGGATAATCTAATAAAGTTGTTTTCTGTAATCCGTAAAATACCATTTTACTTTTTAAGCCTTTCCGGATGCTTGGGGAAGAATGCGGCGGCTGCTGCACCTGGTCCTACATGTGTTCCGATTCCACAACCTACAGTTTGATAAGGTATTTCATCAACATATTTTGCCCACATGTCAGAACTATCTTCAATATATTTTTTAAGAAGATGATCTGAGAGTCCTGCATATCCTACTCTGTATGGCTTAGTAAAATCAATTCCTCCACATGCGTTAATTTGTGTAACAAGGGCATTTCCTGCATTTTTTGATCCCCTTGCTTTTCCATACATGATTACTTCACCATTTACTACGCCTACAACAGGCTTAATAGCTAAAACACCACCAGCAAATGCGACTGCAGATGATATACGACCACCCTTTTTTAAGTACTCAAGTGTATCTAGTACTGCAACAAGCTGTACATTGTGTCTTTCCTCATTTATTACATCAGCAATTTCTTTAGCTGACTTACCTTCGTCTCTGAGTGCCAAAGCCATATCCACTAAGGCTCTTTCTCCAACTGTAGCATTAAGACTATCTACTACTGTAATTACTCCTTCATAATCCTGAGCAGCAAGACAGGCACTTTGATAAGTTCCTGAAATCTTCGATGACATAGTTATTACTACTGCTTCATCTCCCGCCTGCTTTATTTTCTCAAATACTTCTTCGTATTCATAAGGCGTAACCTGTGAAGTTGTTGGAAGTGAATCAGACTCAATTAACTTTTCATAAAATTCCTTATGAGTTATTGTTTCTCCATCCTTATATTCATTACCATCATCAAATCTGATTGTTACAGGTAAAATAATAAGTTTATCTCTATCTTCACCTGTAATATCAGCAATTGAATCAACAATAATCTGTACTGCCATCTCTTTTTTCCTCTTTTCCATATATTATGCCTATATAATTAAGGCTGATTGGTATTTTGCTTATCTCTTAGCTCTAAAAAGAACTCACTTAACATATTAGAACATTCTTCTTCCAATATTCCTTTTTCAATATCTACCTGATGATTAAATTCTGACATTTGCAGAATATTGATTATAGAACCCGCACATCCAGACTTCGGACTCATGCAGCCTATTACAACTTTGTCCACTCTTCCCTGTACAATTGCTCCCGCACACATCTGACATGGCTCTAACGTAACATACATCGTACAGCCTTCAAGTCGCCAGTCGCCTATATATCTACTTGCTTTTTTAATTGCTGTAAGTTCTGCATGCGAAAGAGTGTTTTTATCTGTTCTTCGGCGATTATAGCCTCGTCCTATGATTTTGTCTTCGTATACAATTACACAACCTATCGGCACTTCACCAAGTTTTTTCGCCTTTTGTGCTTCTTTTATGGCTGCCTTCATATACTTTTCATCTTGGGTGTATTTCTTCATTTTACTGATTATTCTTAACGTAATTTATATATCCAAGCACCATCATTGCTATTCTGAAAGATAAAGCATCGTCAAAGTTTCTTACATCCATTCCCGTTGCTTTCTCAAGCTTTTCAATACGATATACTAGTGTATTTCTATGAATATATAACTGTCTCGATGTTTCAGATACATTCAAGCTGTTGTCTAAGAACTTATTGATCGTATTGAGTATTTCCTCATCAATTTCTTCTGATAATTCACCACCAAATACTTCATCAATATACATTTCACACAGATTAATTGGTAACTGATAAATAAGTCTACCGATACCTAATGTACTATATGATATAACAAACTTTTCAGCATAGAATATTTTACCTACATCAAGAGCCATATTAGCTTCCTTGTAAGATTTAGAAACGCCCTTAATGTCATTAACTATTGTACCAAAAGCAACCCTTACATTAGTCATAGTTTCTGATCTGAACATATCTACAAGCATTCTTGCATCAGCTTCTATTTCATCATATGAGTTACCATTCTCAATATTTTTTACAACTATAATGTGATCTTCATCAACCGTTGTTACAAAATCGCCATTTTCTATATCAAAAAGTTCCTTAACCATTTCTATGGCTCCCGGATCCTTTATAGCGCTTAATTCTATAACAAGAACACATCTTGAAGCTACTGCTTCGATATTGAGTTTCTGTGCTTTATTATATATATCTACAAGTAATAAATTATCTAACAAAAGATTCTGAAAGAAGCCATCTTTATCTATTTTATCTTTGTATGCAATTATAAGATTTTGAATTTGCGATACTAAAAGTTTTCCAGCCAATAATTTGCTGTCGTCACCCTTTATAAGTAAAGCATAGTCCTCAGCATCTTCTGCAGTCACTCTTAATAGTAGAACATTATTTATTTCTTTATTGTCCTCATCAGATTTGACAAATTCTGTAATATTTGACTTTTTTACTTCGGAAAAGTCAGCAGTTGATGCTATTGTAACTGCTAAATTATCAGTAAGCATAAAGTCTAGTCCAGATATTTTCTTTGCTTCTTCTATACAACCTATTAATGTCTGATTAGAAATCATATTACCTCACCAAATAGCCTTTAAATCAATTATAGCTTATCTACTTAACTTATGATTATACCACAAAACAAAAGCCCCATACCTATTTTCTATACAAAAAAAGCCCGAGGCATAAACCTCGGGCCATAATTAGCTTAATACTAGTTTGTAATTGTAAGCTCTGTATCCTTATCAAATACATGAATCTTCTCAACATCCATAGCGAACTTAACTGTATCGCCAGGTCTTGATGTTGTACGAGGATCAACTCTAGCTGTGATAGGGAACTCTTCAAGATCGAAGTATAAGTATACTTCAGCACCAAGAAGTTCGTAAACCTTAACTGTTGACTCGAATACTGACTGTGGTGAGCTCTCAATGTACATCTGTGAATCATAGATGTCTTCTGGTCTGATACCGAATGTAACAACCTTTCCATCGTATCCGCCATCGATAAGCTTCTTAGACTTAGCTGGTGGAAGTGGAATCTCCTTACCTGCGAAGCAAAGCTTAGCAACATCGCCTTCAACCTTAACTGTTGCATCAAGGAAGTTCATCTGAGGTGATCCCATGAATCCTGCAACGAAAAGATTAGCTGGCTTCTCATATAAGTTCTGTGGTGTATCAACCTGCTGTACAACACCATCCTTCATAACTACGATACGTGTACCAAGAGTCATAGCCTCTGTCTGGTCATGTGTAACGTAGATGATTGTTGTTTCAAGTCTCTGATGAAGCTTTGAAATTTCTACACGCATCTGTACACGAAGCTTAGCATCAAGGTTTGAAAGAGGCTCGTCCATAAGGAATACCTTAGGATTACGAACGATAGCACGTCCCATAGCAACTCTCTGTCTCTGTCCACCTGAAAGAGCCTTTGGCTTACGATCAAGAAGCTGTGTAAGGTCAAGAATCTTAGCTGCTTCCTTAACCATCTTATCGATTTCATCGCTAGGAACTTTTCTAAGCTTAAGACCAAATGCCATGTTGTCATATACTGACATATGTGGGTAAAGAGCGTAGTTCTGGAATACCATTGCGATATCTCTGTCCTTAGGCTCTACATCATTAACGAGCTTGTCGCCAATTCTTAATTCACCTGAAGAAATCTCCTCAAGACCAGCGATCATACGAAGTGTTGTTGACTTACCACAACCTGAAGGTCCTACGAAGATGATGAATTCTTTATCTTCGATTTCAAGGTTGAAATCCTTAACTGCCTGGAAGCCGTTAGGATAAACTTTGCAAATGTTTTTAAGTGATAAACTTGCCATTTTTAATATCCTCCTAAAAAATACCTTTTCTAAAGTGTGGCTTTCACCACAACTGAAGTTAGTATAACAAAAGGGTGATTCTTTTGCTATGACACGTTTAAACAAAAAAATCACCCTTTATTATGCAAATTGTATATTCTGTTTTAATCTTCTTTTTTATCTATAACAACATCCTTTTCAACTCTGTTAAGATCAGCGTAGAAGGAAACTCTGTTCTTTCCTTCTTTCTTTGATTTGTATACAGCCTTATCAGCTGCTTTATACAATGATTCAAAGTCATTACCATCATTAGGATATACAGCTCCACCAACTGATGCTGTAGGAGAATACTTTGAATATTCACCTACATTAAAGCCTTCGAAGAACTGCATAATACGTGATCCTTCACGTCTAATAACTTCTGGATCCTTAACATCCTTAACAAAAATCATGAACTCATCTCCACCAATACGTCCTAAAATGTCGTTAAGTCTGAACCATGTTCTTATCTGATGTCCTAAAGACGAAAGAACCTGATCACCAAAAGCATGGCCTCTTGTATCATTAATCTTCTTAAAGTCATCTACATCCAGTACAAACAGCATTGATACAGAATCTTTACCTTCTCCGGCTAAGTATTCCTTAATCATACGCTCTGTTGCAACTTTATTATACAAATCTGTGAGAAGATCTGTATCAGCCTTGTTCTGAAGATCTTCTGTCTCCATGTTATATTTTGCTCTATTAAATAGTGCCATACAAAGGAATATTAATATAAATGCGATGATTGTAATACCAATTCCCAATGTCATACTTCTCATTGTTTTTGACACTGCTGCAAAGCTTCTTTCTACGTCTTCTGTATCTACAAGCATTACAATATTTGCATTACATCCTTCAACAGGTGTGTAATATACATTTTTTCCAATTTCCTGATAAACTATTTGCTGAGAACCTGATCTACAGTCATTAACGGCCTGACTAAATGCATTAAAAGAACCATCTAAATACAAGATATCCTTTGCACTTTCAATCATGTTTTCGCCATGAGTAAGTAAGTGGAACTTTGTTCCTGTTGATTCAATAACTTCACCATCTGATGATACAAGTCCATAAGTCTTTCTACTTGAGTACTTAGGATTATTTAATAATGTTTCCATTACATTTGGAATATACTCAATTATTACATAACCTCTAGTTGTCATCTTAGATGCTATAGGTCTCATAAAATAAAGGTACTCTTTTCCATCTTTTCCCTTTATAAATGTATTCATAGTAACTTTTGATTCAATTATTGATTTAAATTTCTGATCTTCTAATAGATTCGCATATGTTTGTCTGTTAACATCTATTGCTGAATATCCATCATTGACAACATATATATTTTCAACACCAAGTGTATCCTTTACTATTTTAATATTCTCAACAACTTCATCAGTAAAAAAGTCATCTTTATCAAGGAGTTCAGCGGCAATAATATTTGTTACTTTTTCAATATTATAGAAATTCTTTTCATATATCTTACTGATTTCCTTTGTTTCCATCTGGTAATATTCTTCAACTCGGCTCTTCGCCTCATCTACCATTCTGATACCAAAAGAAGATAATATTGCAATAATAATTATCATCAAAAGTATTCCTGGTACTATGTACGAATTGTCCCTTAATTTTTCTGTCTTTTTTCCGCTCATTTCCTTTTTCCTTTATTATTCTTCCATATTTATTTCAAAATTCTCATCACTTACAATAGTTTCTTCTGGCATGTAATTCTTAAATATCTTTACAAAAAATGAAGAATTACAATATGCACTAATTCCGAAAATTACAAATAAAAGAATAAATGCTCTTGGTACAGCATATACTAACAGTAATGGTAATACATTTATCAGTACAATTGCAATTGTTGATGGCAAATGTCTAATGCTCATTATTAATGCATTTTTAATTGTATTCTTGATACTATTATCAAATCTAGCAAGCACTGGGAATACATAAGATATAGTAAATAAGTAAAGAACTAATGCTGCCAGAACCAAAATGCCCATAACCTTCGCAGAATTATCAGATATCGCAACAATATCAGAATAATACCCATTCATGAATTTTGAGTCAAAGTACATAATGGCACCTACAATTGCCATAATAACCCAAATAACAATACCTTGTCTCAAATTTTGCTTAAATGATTTGAAGAAGCCTCTTACAATATAACAATCTTCATCCTTAACCATTTTAAGTGTGACATAATACATTGCTGTCATTGCAGGTCCAATTGTAATAATTGGTATCGAGCACAATATGAATAGCAAATTCAAAATAAATACATCTGCTACTTTTGTAAGGCCTACTATAAATGGTCCATCAATATCAAAAAACTTATTCATAAACTATTTCCATCTATTAAAATCTAATTATCATTGGTGTATATCTAATACCATCTGTTGTCTGTTCAACGTCTGTATCTTTAAATCCAATCTTATGGTAAAAACCTACAGCATAAGGTGATGAATTTACTGTCATCTCTCTTTTTCCATAGTCATTATATGTCATTTCAAATATCTTATGCATCAATTTTTTTGCGATTCCTCTCCTGTGATATTCACTATCCACAAATAAGAGAGAAATGTGTGTCTCATTTCGTACTCCGATTATACCTACCATAAAGCCATTATCATATGCTGCTACGGCGCGATACTTTCCCTCTAAAAATAGCCTCTTCAAAATAGGATCATTCACAAAATTCCTAAATGATTCTATTCCCTCCTTACTATATTCAGGGGCTTCAAATAAAATAAACGTGTCCCAGGCAAGTCCCATCGCCTCTTCCCATTCATTAGATTTAATGGGTCTTATTTCAATATCTTCCATTTTATTTCTTCTTACCAAAGAATCCACCGAAAAATGATTTAACGCTTGTTCCTACACCATTAAAGAAATTACCAACGGCGTTTGATATTACCTTTCCAATACCTAAATCATTCCAGTCAACATCCTCTATATTAAATGTTCCTGCTTTGATCTGATCACCATATTTAGCATAAAGCTTATCAGCCTGTTCCGCTAATACGTCAAAATCAATTCCCATAGCCTTGATTTTAACCATTACTTCTACAATCTGCTTAATCTGCTCTTCTGTAAGATTTGCATTAAGTTCCTTATTACCCTTACGAACAGCAGCTTCTATTTCTTCTTTTGTGTTAAGATCATTAGCTGCTATTTGTGCCTTAATATATGAAATAAGCTCTGATGCTTTCTCATCATCGCCTAAAGCATCCTTTACATCACCAGTTGTTACAAGTTCATCCAAAGCTGTATCAAGTGCTTTTTTATCTACAGGTTCTCCTGACATTTCAGAATATGCCTTAAGTGCTCCTATAAGACCTGCTGTTCCAGAAATAGGTGATGGACCTACAACCAATACTTCAGCATCTGTTACACCTGCTGTAATGAGTGCATTCTGATACATTGCCTCTGTACAATAATTGATATTCTGAGTCTTTACAGTAACTCCATGGCCTGTTGATGCAGGACGGACAAGAACTGATGACAATGAATTATGTCCAATACGGTCTGCACTTACATATGCATCAAGATAACTATGCTCTTCTGCATTCGTAACATATACAACATTACAATTTGCAAGTTTCTCCTCTGTAAGACCCATAAGAGAAAGAACTGTTGCTCTTTGACTGGCATTTAAATCAGCTCCAAGTGCCACAAATGTAGTTGTTTGTTTTACTTCAATTGTTGAAGCTTCCTTCTTTTCTGTATCTGTTTCATCCTTTTCTTCTTTTTCATCAGATTTTTCATCACTATCAACAATAGTAATAGTATCTGTTGCAAAAGAAGGTACGCTAAATCCTACTATGAGCGAAATACTTAATAATAAACATAATAATCTCTTCATAAAATCCTCCTTATTAACTGTAATACACCTTACATTTCAAGCTGCATTGCTATACTCTTTTCCTGATTATCAATGTGAAGTTCAATTGCTTTAATTGCCGCTTCCACATCTCCTTTTTCTATGCACCTGATTATTTCCCTGTGCTCTTCAACCAGTGTCTTTCCCCCATCAGACTGCTGCTTGATATATTCAAATCTATATCTGTAAATTCTTTCTGCAAGATTACTAATCATAGATTTAAGTCTTTTATTTTTTGAAGCCGCCTGAATTACATCATGAAATGCTACATCAGCTTCAGCTATTTCTGTTGTGTCATCAGATTTAAGAGTCTTTTCAAATTCCTCTTCTGCTTCTATTAATTTTCTTATTTCTTCTTCTGTTATTCTCTCACACGCAAGCTTTACAGCAAGTGTATCTAATGCTTTTCTCACTTCTAGCACATCCTGCAAATCTTCCCTTGAAATTTTTGCAACCTGTGCGCCTCTTCTAGGAACCATTTTCACAAGTCCCTCAAGTTCTAACATTCTTATGGCTTCACGAATCGGCGTTCTGGATACACCCAACTGATCCGCGAGATGTATTTCCATAAGTCTTTCGCCTGGCTTAAGTGACCCTTTTAATATTCTTTCTCTCAAGGTATTAAATACCTCATCTCTTAGAGGAAGAAACTCTTCTGTTTGAAGTTTTAAGCTATTATCTCCCATCTTTATCCCTCTATAGAAATAGATCTGTCAGGAATACCTGGCGTGTTATATTTTTTTCTACAAGCCCTTTATATGCTTTTTCTGCTATTTCTTTGTCATCAAATAAGCCAAAAACAGTAGGGCCTGACCCACTCATAATAGAATTAAGAGCTCCATTTTCTTTCATGTATTTTTTTATATCCTCAATAATTGGATACTCTTTAGCAGTAACTGTCTCTAAAACATTTTCCATTTTTGAAGCAATACCTGCAAGATCTGAGTTCTTAATAAAATCAACAAGTCCATCTATATCTGGATGATTCTTTAATTCGTTGGCATGAAGATTTTCATATACGAATTTAGTAGAAACATTTATTTCCGGTTTTGCTATTAAAATAAGGCACTGTGGCATTCCTTTTATTGGAGTGAGTACTTCTCCAATTCCTTCTGAAAGAGCAGTACCTCCCATAACACAATATGGAACATCCGCTCCAATTTTTACAGCCCTTTTCATAAGATCCTCCTTTGAAAGACCTAAACTGAAAAGTTCATTAATCCCAATCATCGTAGCTGCTGCGTCTGTACTTCCACCAGCCATTCCTGCTGCCACTGGAATGTTTTTTACAAGATCTATTTTTACACCTTTTTCGATATGGAATTCGTCCATTAAAAGCTTAGCTGCCTTATATATAAGATTATCTTCATTTGTAGGAATAAAATCATCGTTAGTAGATATAATAATTCCATTTGAAGACATATCTTCCATTGTCAGTTCGTCAAAGAGATTTACAGTCTGCATTACCATTTTTACATCATGATACCCGTCTTCTCTTCTTCTCAATACATCTAACCCAATATTTACTTTTGCATATGCTTTATATTTAAGAACCATAATTAACTTATATAAAGGCACTCCGTCCACATTGTACTAATTTAAGTACAATTTTAACACTTTTTTTGCAAAGTTGCTACTTATTTTCACCATCCTCAGCATTATCTGCATGGGCTGGAATATTATTTTCTATAGCGTATTCCGATAATGTCTGACCTCCACTAAAGGATCTTATCAATATTGTACTTCCAATTATGACTATTAAAAGGATAATTAGTGGTTTTATTATTGCTTCTTTATTCATATTTTTATTTATGTCCTACCTTTTCCTTCACCGTATCAATAAATTGCTTTCTATACGACGAAAGTGCTGCTGCATGCCTTGTTGATACAGTATACGGATTTCTTTTAAGCAACGAAGATACTGCTTTGTTTTCCGAAAGCCTATTTTTAAGACTAGCAATCATCTCATCTCGTTCCGCCTTAATTCTTAAAAGTTCAGCCTGAGCTTCTTCTTTTGACTCAAGTATTTTATCGGCAATATCCGAAATATGTTCTCTAAGATCTTCCTTAGCCTTCTCAGCAGAATCTGCAGCAAATACTTCCATGATTTCAGCCCTTCTTTCAAGTTTAGCAATTTGCTTTTTGATATCTTCTGCCGATATAAGCATATTCTTAAGTTCGAGAGCAGTCTTAAAGCTTGTTGCAAAGTCTGCAGTATTGATAACTGTAAGAGCCATTGTAATAACATCACCAATTTGATGTGGAATAGACAGAACGACCTTTTCAATAGGCTTATGAAATCCATATACCATAAAGCATGAAAATACACCCCACGCTAATGAAGATACAAGGCATATATACCCTTTATACTGAATTTTTCTATACGAATAATCCCAGTACCTTACATGAAACAGTCTTTCCATAACTATTCCTGTTATTAGTTCAAGAATAGTCGCAGATATCATTCCAAGAAAAAACACCATTATTGGATAATCTCTTGCCGGAAGAGTTGTAAATAAAATTACTATCGCACCCGACCCATAGATTGGCAAAAACGGACCATTCATAAAACCTCTGTTTTCGAATCGTCCGCTCTTAGCTGATACATATGCTGTTTCCCATATCCATCCGATTAGGCAATATATATAAAAAAACATAAACCATTGCCATGTATCGTAACTATACATATTTATCCCTCTGCATATCTCATGAGGAACTGTTTTGTTCTCTCTTCTTTAGGATTATTAATTACCTCATCAGGAGTGCCCTGTTCTACAATTACACCATCATCCATAAAAATGACTTTATCTGCAACATCTCTTGCAAATGCCATTTCATGAGTGACTATTATCATAGTAGTGTTTTGTTCTGCTAATGATCTTATTACCTTTAATACTTCTCCTGTTAATTCAGGGTCTAGAGCTGATGTAGGTTCATCAAAACACAAAATGTCTGGCTTAAGTGCAAGCGCTCTTGCTATGGCAACTCTTTGCTGCTGCCCACCTGACAACTGATGTGGATAGTGATTTATTCTCTCAGAAAGCCCCATCATTGTAAGAAGCTCTTCTGCATGCTTTCTAATCTGATTGGTTATTTCTGCTTTATTATTCTTATAATCCGGATTCTCTTTTGCAATAAGTTCCTCCGCCAGCATTACGTTCTCTAGTGCAGTATACTGTGGAAAAAGATTAAAGCTTTGGAATACCATTCCAAAATGAAGTCTTCTGTTTCTTAACTCACTTTCTGATACCTTATTTTTATTTGACGAATCAAATAAAATATCATCCTTAACAATTATCTTTCCCGAATTTGGAGTTTCCAAAAAGTTAAGACATCTTAATAGAGTTGTTTTACCAGAACCTGATGATCCAATTATTGCAAGAGCATTTCCTTCTTCTAGTGAGAAACTGATGTCTTTTAAAACAGGTGTATTATGAAATTTCTTTTCTATGTTTTTTACTTCTAATATAGCCATTTTTCCAACCTTATAATTTTATCTAAAATATGAAAGTTTCTTTTCAATATAGTTAAAAAGAAGAGTAAGTATACCTACAAATAAAAGATAGAACACGCCTGTATAAAATAGCGGCCATGTGATACCATCTGATTTCATAAATGAATAACCTGCAAAAGTAAGCTCATATGCTGCAATAATTCTTGCAAGAGAAGTATCCTTTACAAGAGTAATTATTTCATTACTCATAGGTGGAATTATTCTTTTAATCATCTGAAGAAGGGTGATTTTAAAGAATATTTGTAACTTCGTCATACCGAGTACTAAGCCTGCTTCAGTCTGACCAACTGGCACACCCTCAATACCACCTCTGAATATTACTGAGAAGTAACATGCATAGTTAATTGCAAAAGCAACTACTGTAGCTGCTATTCTTCCATTCTCATTTCCTGCCCATATATTATGAGATAACCATAATCCTGGACCATAAAAAATTATTATGAGCTGTAACATTAATGGTGTTCCTCTGATAATCCAGATAAAGATTTGAAGAACACTTCTTAATAATTTTAATTTGCTCATACAGCCAAACGCTAGTATAAGCCCTAAAGGAAGGGCAAATACCAGCGTAAGTGCAAATATTTTAAATGTTGTAAGTAATCCGCTTAAAAGCTGAACTGTTACTGATAAAATCATTTTTAATCTCCTGAGAAGATTCTATTACTTTGCAGGAACTACTATAACCTGCGCATTGTTACAATAAGCAACTGAACATTCCATTGAACCTGTAACTTCTGGTGTAAGTGTCATACCATTCCATACAACGTCGATATTCTTTGAATCAAGCTCCATAATCTTGTTGTCCCAGTCAATTTCAACAAACTGACACTGAACACCTAACTTATCAGCTACAATCTTAGCCATATCAGCATCAAATCCAATCCAATTTCCATTGTCATCCTTGTAATCCATAGGAGCAAAGTCAGTAATACCAACTACTAAAGATCCCTTACCCTTAATGTATGCGATATCTTCACCTTCTGCAAAATCTCCATTTGATTTCTGCTCAACAAGTGAATCCTGAACGCCATACTCAGTTGCAATTTTACTCATAGTTCCGTCTGCGTATGTCTCAGCAAAAACATCATTGATATAAGCCGCAAGGTCAGAACCTTTACGACATCCAACACCGTACATCTCTGATGTAAGCTCATCTGTATGTGTAAGATTTGGATAACTTGTTCCTTCACCAATCATTGCACCTGCCATAAGAAGGTCAATAATTGCTGCATCTGATGTTCCTGATGCTACTTCCATTAAAGCATCTGCCTGTGAAGCAACTGAATTCATCTTAAAACCGTTGTCCTGTGCAGCTTCTTCTCCAGCTGATCCAGCTTCTACAGCATATACCATGTCTGCTGGTGCCTTTTCTGCTGTCTTTTTTCCACCACATGCTGTAAGTGAAAGTCCCATTGTTAATGCCAATATTAATGCTACTGTCTTTTTCATAATATATCCTCCATAATATATAATATAAAATATATATTTAGTTATTCGAGAGATTTTAACATATTAGCACGCTAAAGTAAACTAAGCGCAAGCCAACATACTATAACTCTTCCTAACTATTTATGCATTGTAAGCCATTTTGTATATATCTAACATTTCATCGTACGATAATGGCATATATCCAGGAAGTGTACGAGTCCTATTTCTTGAGCACTTAAGTGCAAGCTCTGGAAGATCTTCTTCCTTAACGTTAAGTTCCTTAAGACTTGTTGGCATACCAAGTTTCTTATAGTATTCCTCCTGCATATCAATTGCCTTGTTTATAGATACCTCAGGATGTTCAAAATCAGTATCTACATTCCAAACATTTTTTGCCCACTGGTTAAACCTTTCAGGCGAAGCTTTGTATACATATCTTGCCCAGCTGCACCATAATGCTGCAAGACCAGCGCCATGTGCTACTTCTGGATACATTCCTGATACCTCATGTTCAAACTGATGAACCGTAAGAAGGAATGATCTTCCACACTGTGTAAGCCCATTGTGTGCAAGCGATGAAGCCCACATCATATTTGCTCTTGCTGTGTAATCTTCAGGATTATTGTAAGAATCCATACCTGCTTTAATAGTTGTCTTCATTACTGCTTCTGCTATTGCATCTGTAAGATATGTATCCTCACCAAGACAGAAATATCTTTCCATCGTATGCATTGCTATATCAACTGCTCCACATGCTGTCTGATATTTACTTACAGTATAAGTAAGTTCTGGATTCATAATTGCAAAATCCATTCTATTCATCTGTGAACCATATCCACGCTTATCGTTATTATCGAGATCTGTAATAACGCATGAATTTGACATTTCTGAGCCAGCTGCTGCCAATGTAAGAATTACACCTTTATTGAGAGTCTTAGCAGGTTGCTTTGTTCCAAGTGAAAATTCCCATACATCTACATCAGGATTTGCTACACCATTTGCAATATCCTTTGTAGAATCAAGAACTGAACCACCACCTACTGCAAGAATGAAATCAACACCCTCATTTTTGCAAAGTTCTATTCCTTTTCTAACAAGTGATAACTCTGGATTTGGTCTAACGCCACCAAGTTCTACATATGAAATACCTTCCTCATCAAGGCATTTTCTTACCTTGGCTAAAAGTCCACTCTTTTCAGCTGAACCTCCACCATAGTGAATAAGAACTTTTTTTGCATCATATTCTTTGATAAGCTTACCAACTTTAAGTTCTTCATCTTTTCCAAAATATACTTTTGTTGGTGTGTGAAAGAAAAAATTATCCATTGTCATCTCCTTTTTATATGTATTAACATTACAATTTCAAATCATAGAAAAACATGTACTGTTGAAGAATTCCTGCATACCCTCTATATTTTTCAAAAGGGAAATTGCCATTATACTCATTATTTACAATAGATATTATATGTGTATCCATTGGAAAAGCATCAGTTAGATGCAATGCAAATAGACAAATACAGTCTGCCACTTTATTACCTGCACCATACAGCTTAAGTATTTCTTCTTTTGCTTCTTCATAAGACATACATTTAATAGCTTCTAAATTAATGTCTCCTCTTAGTACACTTTCTGCTGCACGCTTAATATATACGTCTCTATATCCAACACCTAATGCCTTTATATCCTCTATACTTGCATTTGCCAGTGCTTCAACTGTTGGAAAATCATAATAAGTGACTATCTCGCCATTATTAAATGTTATAATGTGTTTCTCACCAAATTTTTCACACAGTCTTTTAATACAGCCTCGTATTCTCTTTATATTATTTCTTTGTGAAATGATAAAAGATATTATCATTTCCCATAAGTCCTGGTTCAGAATTCTTATACCATCACCATACTTTGCAGCATTAGTAAGATACAAATCATCTTTGTCTATAGAACTTATTATTTTGTCATAATCTGTATTTGAATCTATGTCAAAATAAGATTTAAAGAATGTTTCATACTCTTCTTCATCGCAGGAAAATGTTACATTATCATCATTCTGATTGACTCTAATATATCTTCCAGATGCAATTACTTCGACAGATCCATCTTCAAGTTCTGTCATTCTGAAACATTGTCCTGATTCACATATCTGTTTAATTGAAAAATGGCTGATTTTCTTTTCTATACTCATTTTTTGAATTACAAATAAGTCTAATTGTTCTTTGGTACAGGCTCATACGTACCATCTTCGTAGAATATAACTCCATCTATATTTTCTGCAGGAACGTTAACTTCTCTACCCTGTTCATCAATTATTGTATAAAATTTATTTACCTTCTTCTTACCATTTGGAGCAACATTTGCTGCTGAAGCTGCTATCTGAGCGCTATTTGCCACACTTGTAGCATTTATGCTGTCTCTATACTTAGCCATTTCTGCATAATTAAAACTCATTATGTTGTTGCCAGCACTTCTGCTTGTAAGAACCACATTCTGAGCACCCATCCAGCCAGTTCCTGAACCACCATATGATCCATAGGCAAGACAGAATCCGTCACCATTTCCTATTACTGTATTATTTCTAAAAGTAAGATTTGTAGTACTTGCTGGTGAAATACACTGCGTAATAATAAGTCCATCTGTATAGTTATTCATGACGCAGTTTTCTACATCAATGCTTGCACTACCTGCAAGGCTAGGTGTTTGTGAATCGTGAAATAACATTACACCTTGTTTTTTAGCTACAAAATTACATCCTCTAAATGCAATTTTGGCACCTTTTCTAAGACCTATTCCTACACAAAAAGCGTTTTCAGAAATGATATTACAATTGTTAAATATTACAGCCTGACCTGTTAACGAGTCACAATCAATATGTATCGCATACCCTGGAAAAGCACCTTTCTGTTTTGCCTTATGATATCCATTTATTGTCAAATTGTCATAAGTACCAGATGCAATATTAAGAGGAACAAATGAATAATTAGCTGTATCATACTGAATTATACACCTCTCCTTTGACACACCCTTCATGTTAATTTGCTTTGTCTGTATATTTAAGGCTTCGTTATATATTCCTTCATGAATAATAAGAGTACTTCCACTTGGAACCTGTGCAACTGCTGCCGCAATAGATGTAAAATCACCAGTTCCATCTAAAGCAACGTTGTATATACCCTTTTTGTAAGCCTGCTGCGGTGAAGGCACATTTGAAGGAATACTTGCTGTACTTTTTGTAGAATCTCTTTCTATTGTATTTTTTTGTTTATCGCTTTTTTTAACATTGTCGGCTCCTGTTTCACCATATATAGGTAATACAAACAAAACCATCATAATAACCGATAATAAAAGTACTTTTAATGATTTTCTTCTAATTTCTTTCATTACTTCAGCTTCTTTATATCATCAATAGTAAATTCATATTTTTTATTACAAAACTGGCACTTAACCTCTACAGGTTTTCCATCTGCAATAATTTCTTCTTTGTCTTTTTTATTAAGACTTGCTATTGATCTTTCAACCCTTTCCTTAGAACAGTCACATCTAAATCCTGTTTCTGTTTTTTCTTTAATATCAACCTCAAATCCTTCAAGAACTTTATTCAATATGTCTTCTGGAGTCATTCCATCAGACATCATTTCTGTAACAGAAGGTATTGATCTTAAATTTTCTTCGATTTTATCAAGAACTTCGTCAGGACACATTGGCATTACCTGAATAATAAATCCACCTGCACAATTAACAGTACAGTCCTTGTTCACTAATACTCCGAGACCTACAGACGATGGAACCTGCTCACTTACTGCAAAATAGTAGGTAAGATCTTCTGCTATTTCTCCTGTCTGTAACTCCGTAGTTCCAACATATGGCTCTTTAAGGCCCATATCTTTTATTACACGTAAAAAACCTGGGAAAATAGCTCCCCCAACGTCAAGTTTTCCATTCTTTGGAGGTAAAATGACATCACTTACAAGAGGAAAACCCTTAACAAACCCATCTGGATAAGATGTAACAGTAATTCCTTTCAAAGGACCATCACCCTGTATCTGAAGAGTCATAACATCATCTTTTCCTTTTAATGTTACTCCCATCATAGCTCCAGCCATAAGCATTCTACCTAGAGCTGCAGTTACTATAGGTGAAGCTTCATGTCTAACTCTTGCTTCCTCAACAAGTTCTTTTCCCGTAATGGCAAATGCTCTTATACTGTCATTTGCTGCAGTTGCTCTAATTATATAATCGCCCATTATTTTTCCTTCATACTTGATTCTTTAATAATATACTTTGGTCTGCTCTTAATTTCTAAATACATCTGAGCAAGGTATTGTCCAATAATTCCTAAAACTAAAAATGTTAATCCAAATCCAAATAACATTACACACATAAGTGATGGATATCCGGAAACTGCTTCCCTGAATAACGACTGGGAAATGATTACATATAACGTATAAATAATAGCTACAAAAAAGAAAACAAGTCCTAAAATAGACGCCATAACCAAAGGAACTGTAGAAAATCCTACTATACCTCTTATGGCATACTGGAAAGCACTCTTCATAGGAAGTTTTGTATCTCCAGCAACTCTTTCTCTATTTTCAAATCCAATCCATTTTGTTTTAAATCCAACCCATGAGAAAATGCCTTTACTGAATCTGATGCTTTCATCAAGAGAAATAACAGCATCTACCATCTGTCTTGACATTAATCTGTAATCACGAGCCCCATTCACTACCTCATAATTTGAAATTTTTCCCATTAATTTGTAAAAAATACGAGCTAATGCAGATCTTATAAAAGGTTCTCCTTTACGATTCTCCCTATAAGCAGCTACACAATCATATCCTTCTTCCTTTATTGTCTTATACATAGTAGGAAGAATCTCTGGTGGATCCTGAAGGTCTGCATCCATAATTGCAACATAATCTCCTGTACTAGCCTGAAGACCTGCTGTCATTGAAGAATCTTTTCCAAAATTTCTTGAGAATGAAATATACTGATATCTGTCATCCTTTTCATGGATTTCCTTCATCATATTTAATGTGTCATCTTCTGAACAGTTATCTATTAAAATGACTTCAAATTCACACTCTTTCATACTTTCCATTAGTTTATTAAGTTCTGGAATAAGATGTGGAATAGATGCCTGTTCGTTATAGCATGGAACTATAATTGATATTTTATCCATTATTTATTATCCCTTTCAGCTAAAACCTTAAGTGAAAAATCTATTGTCTTTTTAATTCCTTCTCTGATATCTGTAGCAGGAGTCCATCCATACACTTCTTTTGCATGTTCATTAGAAAGACAAGTATACTTGAGTACTTCATGCTCCATAAGTTCGTTATTAATTGGATATGGCTCTGCGTAAAGTTCTGGATAATTATGCCAATAGTGAGAAGTCTCTGCATATTCTATAGGAATATCTGAACATCCCATTTCCTCTGCTATTATGCCTGTAATCTTATTAATTGAAATAGTAGTTCCTGTTGATACATTTACTACATCATATCCCGTTGCCTGCTGTACTCTTACGGCAAGTTCAATTAAATCATCAACAAATACAAAGTCTCTTTCCTGTTCACCTGTTGAATGAAGAACCGGACTCTTTCCTCTGCTAAATTCACGAATTATATATCCCATTACAGGTGGCTGAGTACGTAAACAGTCGATATGAGGACCATATACATTAGCAAATCTAAAGCATACTACTGGAAAACCATACGCTTCTGAATAAGCTTTACAGAACTGCTCTGCTGTATATTTTGTACTTGGATATAGAAGACTTGGACTCTCAACATGGCTTTCAACTGATGGAAAATCTTTGTTATTTTCATATACTGCAGAAGTACTTGCGAAAAACATCTTCTTAACGCCATATCTTCTAACTAAGTCGAGAATAATAACTGTTGCACGCACATTAACATCGACTGCATCAACTGGCATATTCTGACAGTCAGGAAGTGGTGTAATTCCCGCTATATGATACACATAATCAAATTTTTCTTTTGCAAAAAGATCTTCCATAAATTCAGTATCTCTAATGTCTTTATGATAGATTTCTTCTCTAAAGTCTTTCTTTTCAAAAATAAGATTATCTTCTGAACCATATGAAAAGTTATCTACTAAAACAACCTGCTCTCCATCGTTCCATAATCTGTATGCAAGCTGTGATCCAATAAATCCTGCTGCTCCTGTAATAAGAATTTTACTCATTTTTTCACCTGATTTCTTTTATAAACTATTGATGTATTTCTTAACTGCTTCTATAAGTGGATATTCCTCTGTAATAAGTTCTGATTTACATCTTGCTCTGTCTGCAGCTTCAATGTCTCTTTCATCATCACCAAATAAAATACAGTTATCGATATTAAGTGATAAATCTCTCTGTGCCATATAAAGCATTCCCGGATTAGGCTTTCTACAGTCACATCCCTCATCCCATCCATGAGGACAGTAATAAATATGGTCTATTCTTGCACCTGCCTTTGCAAGATCAGCATTCATCTTGTCATGAATAAGTTTGAGATCTTCTTCTGTCATGTTGCCTCTTGCAATTCCTGGCTGATTACTTACTAAAATAATTATTATATTGTTGTCATTAAGCATTTTAATTGCTTCAATTGCACCATCAAGCCATACAAAATCTTCTGGCTTCTCTATATAGCATGCCTTTGGTGCCCTGACATTTATTGTGCCATCTCTATCAAGAAATACAGCCTTTTTATTTTTAAAGAATTCCTCTGTAAGAGGCATTCTCTCAAATCCACCAATAGAATAATATCTGTGATCTGTTACTGTTGCGTAAAGCTTTCCTTTTTCTACTAACTGCGGATAAACCTTTGCAAAACTTCCTGGCATATCATCGTCAAGAGCCTCAACTGTACATTTATCTACAAGAGCATATCCTATATCTACACCCTGAAGATTAGGAGTAACTCTCTTCTTATCATAAACAGATACTCTACCGTCTTCTTCAACAATAAGGTTATTTTTTGTATATCCATCTTTATTTGAATATACACTTAACTGAATAAGTGATCCATTCTCAGCGTTTGAATTAACCAAGCTTTCAAAATCGATAGGGCAATAATTATCACAATACATCAAAAGGAACTTATCTTTTAATAGGCTCTGTGCATGCTTTAGTCTGTCACCTGTGTCATATTCTACTGGAGTAATGTCATATATGATCTTTACACCAAATTTTGAACCATCTCCAAGCTCTTCAACAACTTGATCCGCCATGTATCCAAGCAACAAAACAATTTCGTTTATTCCAAATGATTTAACCTGGTCTACAAGTCTATCTATAAATGGTACACCCTGAACCGGGTACATAGGTTTTGGGGACTTATCTGTAAAAGGTTTTAATCTTTCACCTTTTCCACCTGCAAGTATTACTGCCTGTTCAATTTTTTGTTTCATTTTTAGTCACCTTTTATCTTAAATAAATCGATTACATTTAATAGGTATAATCGTTTAATTTTACCATTTTTTTGACATAAAAAACAACCCTGGAAGACTCTCTCCAGGGTTGTAAAATACAATATTTTTAATATTTAATTAGTTCTGTCCATAGTACGCATTTGCACCATGTTTTCTGAAGTAATGTTTGTCCTGAAGCATCTGAGGAGCTGGCTTAACATCTGGGTTAATCATCTCACATCTAAGTGCCATTTTTGCTACTTCATCAAGAACTACTGAGTTATGAACTGCATCATGAGCATCCTTACCCCATGTAAATGGACCATGGTTCTTACATAATACTGCAGGCATAGCTTCTGGATCGATATCATTTTCCTTGAAATAATTAACAATGAGCTTACCTGTGTTCATCTCATAACCTTCATCAATTTCTTCCTGAGTAAGGTTTCTTACACAAGGAATTTCTCCATAAAGGTAATCTGCATGAGTTGTACCGTAACATGGAATTCCTCTTCCAGCCTGAGCCCAGCTTGTTGCATAACTTGAATGAGTATGTACAACACCACCTACATAAGGAAAAGCCTTATAAATTTCAATATGTGTAGCTGTATCTGAAGATGGCTTATACTTACCTTCAATCTTTTCTCCTGTAAGAGACATTACTACCATATCGTCTGGAGTAAGTTTGTCGTAATCAACACCACTTGGCTTAATTACGAATAATCCCTGCTCTCTGTCAATTCCTGAAACATTACCCCATGTAAATGTAACAAGACCATATTTTGGAAGAAGCATATTAGCTTCATATACCTCTTTTTTAAGCTGTTCTAACATTTTTACATCTCCTTATTATTTAATGATGTATATATTTTATTCTGCAAGATTATCTACAGCTGCTCTTTCAATTGCAAGACCATTTGTATATCTTTCAATATATTCTTCAAATCCCTTAACTGCTTCCTTATCTGGATCAACCTTTTCACCCTCTGATCCAGCAAATACTGCTCTTTCAAGGAACTCTGGGAGCTTCTCATCACCATTCTTGTTTACAAGGTATGAAGCGAGAAGTGCAATACCCCATGCACCACCTTCACCAGCTGTCTCCATAACATATACTGGAGCATCCATAGCAGCTGCAAGAATTGACTGTCCAACACCCTTTGTCTTGAATAATCCACCATGTCCATAAATCTTATCAACTTTTGCTTTTTCCTCTTTAAGAAGGATATCCATACCTGTCTTTACTACTGAAAGAGATGACATGATATGTGTTCTCATAAAGTTTGCAAGATTAAAGTTTGAATTAGCTGTTCTTACAAATAAAGGACGTCCTGATTCCATACCTGTAATATGCTCACCTGATAAATAGTTGTAAGCAAGTAATCCACCACAATCCTTATCAGCTTCCATAGCCTTATTAAAAAGCTTAACATATACATCGCCCATATCCACTTTAGCGCCCATAAGATCAGCAAATTCCTTAAGAATTCCTACCCATGCGTTAATGTCTGATGTACAGTTATTACAATGAGCCATTGCAACTGGGAAACCATCTGGTGTTGTAACCATATCAATTTCGTCGTAAGGCTTTGATAAATCTTTTTCAAGAACAAGCATACCAAATGCTGATGTACCTGCTGATACATTACCTGTTCTAGCTGCAACTGAGTTTGTAGCAACCATTCCTGTTCCAGCATCTCCTTCTGGAGGACATAAAGGAATACCTGCCTGAAGCTTTCCTGATGGATCAAGTAATTTAGCTCCTGCCTCTGTAAGTGTTCCTGCTTCAGCACCTGCTGATACAACTGCTGGAAGAAGATCTTCAACCTTCCAAGGCATTCCCTTCTTTGCAACAACTTCGTCAAATTTTGCAATCATTCCCTTATCAAACTGACCACTTGCCATCTCGATTGGGAACATACCTGATGCTTCGCCAACACCAAGAACTTTTTCGCCTGTTAACTGCCAGTGAATATATCCAGCAAGTGTTGTGAAATGTGCAACATCCTTAACATGTGCTTCACCATTTAATACTGCCTGATAAAGGTGTGCAATACTCCATCTCTGTGGAATATGGAAATTAAACAATGCTGTTAATTCTTCAGATGCCTTAGCTGTAATAGTATTTCTCCATGTTCTGAATGGAACTAAAAGCTTTCCGTCCTTATCAAATGCAAGATATCCATGCATCATTGCTGAGAAACCAAGAGCTTTAAGGCTTGTGATTTCAACACCATATTTGTCATTAACATCTTTGCATAATGAAGCGTAACAATCCTGAAGACCAGCATGAATCTTTTCCATGCTATATGTCCATACACCATCTACGTAATCATTTTCCCAGTCATGAGCACCCTGAGCTATTGGCTCGTTATTTTCTCCAATAAGAACTGCTTTAATTCTTGTAGATCCAAATTCAATACCAAGTATTGCATTACCTGACTTAATTAATTCTTTTACGTCCATACTATTTCCTTTCTATATATGACTAACTAATTGTCTTTTATAATCCAAGTCTATATGATACTTCATTCCATCTAAGTTCATTCTTGAAGTCGCGAATATTTGTATTGTTGTCAATAACAACTGCTTCAACACCCATAGCCGCTGCCCAATCAACCATCTGATCAACTGTTAAGTCATATGTAAATGCTGTATGATGAGCTCCACCTGCTAAAATCCATGCTTCAGCACCAACCTGAAGATTTGGCTGTGGTGTCCAGAAGTTAATACCAACTGGAAGCTTTGGAAGTGGCTTTTCAACCTTCTTACAATCAACAGCATTAATAATAAGTCTGAATCTATGGCCTAAATCAACAAGTGAACAAGCAATACCCGATCCTTCCTTTGCCTGGAATACAATACGTGCAGGATCTTCTCTGTTACCCATTGAAAGAGGCTGAACTTTAATAAGTGGCTTTCCTTCAGCGATAGCTGGAGATACTTCAAGCATATGAGCCTGGATAATTCCTTCCTTACCTGGAACAAGATTGTATGTATAATCTTCCATGAAAGAAGATCCCTTAGCATCCTTCATTCCAGCTGTCATAATCTTTATAAGACGGTCCATAGCTGCTGTCTTCCAGTCACCTTCACCACCGAAACCATATCCTTTTTCCATAAGTCTCTGAACTGCAAGACCTGGAAGCTGCTTAAGTCCACCAAGCATTCCAAAGTGTGTAACAAATGCCTGATAGTTTCCTTCTTCGAGGAATTTCTCCATTCCGATTTCCTGCTGAGCCTGAACTGCAACATGACGCTTAAACTCATCAGCATCTCTTCCTTCAAGAGCAATATCATATTTGCTGTAATACTCTTCAACAAGCGCATCTACATCACTCTTAGAAACTGCATCTACATATTCTACTAAATCATTAACATTGTAATGATCAATTTCCCATCCAAACTTAATCTGAGCTTCTACCTTGTCACCTTCAGTTACAGCAACGTTATTCATGTTGTCACCAAAACGACATACTCTGATATGTGAAGATTCCATAATACCGATAGCTGTTCTCATCCAGCTAGCTAAGGACTTAACAACATCTTCGCTATCCCAGTGACCAACGATGATCTTTCTTTCAATGCCCATTCTTGTAACGATATGGCCATATTCTCTATCACCATGTGCTGACTGGTTTTCATTCATGAAATCCATATCCATTGTGTCATATG
>JAUNIR010000019.1 GCA_030523345.1 Lachnospiraceae bacterium | reverse complement strand
GGTAAATTTGAAGGTATGCTAAATGAGAGAACCTTCATTATAAAACATAACGGCATAAAAAAAGAATTATCATACAATGGTGAAAAGCAGGTTATAAGATTATGAGGAAGGAGCCAGTAGGCTCCTTCTTTTGTTATACACGATGAGCCAAGTAAATTATGATTATGTTGAATTCAGATCAAGGATACATATGTTGCTCTACCTATGGCAATTCAAGGAGTAAGGATTTTCACTATAAATATTTCAAAAAATTGTTAAGAGATAATGACCTGCCAGATGTTAGGTGGCATGACTTAAGAGCATCTTATACAACATTGCTACTTAAAAATGATTTTAGCTCAAAGGCAGTATCAAAACTCATGGGACATTCGGAAGAAATCATAACAGTCGATGTATATGGGGATAGTCAGGAGCTGATAACAGACTGTACTGTAGAATTGGCTGAATTCATTGAAGATGTGGTTCCAGATATAGAGAAAGAAGATGTGACCGATATTGTTGTGGATACATCAGATTTTCTTAAAGATATAAAAGCATCATAAATAGATAAGGCTGATGTAAGGATATATCAGCCTTATTTTTATTGTTGAAAATCGAACATAAGTTCTAATTATTGTGGACATTAATATACTAACGTGGTAAGATAATATGATAGTCTATAAGGTATATTTTGATCGATATGTCTGGCTTTTACGAGTAATATTATTGTGTATCATCTAGTCGGGAAAATAGGATTAGGTGAGTTGGATTCGTAAAATAAGCTAAAATGATTTTTTTTGTTAAAAAGCTGAAAATGCACGTTACGAATTTTTGGCGAATAGGACGTTTTTATTATGAGGTCACCAAGGCACTATGGAGTTTAAATTACATTCGGATTATAAACCAACAGGCGATCAGCCACAGGCTATTGAGAAGCTAGTAAAAGGGTTCAAAGAAGGCAACCAATTCATGACTTTACAAGGGGTTACGGGTTCTGGTAAGACTTTTACGATGGCTAATGTAATAGCAGCATTAAATAAACCCACTCTGATAATTTCTCATAATAAGACACTTGCAGGACAGTTGTATTCAGAATTTAAGGAGTTCTTTCCTGAGAATGCTGTAGAATTTTTTGTCAGTTATTATGATTATTACCAACCGGAGGCATATGTAGCTGCAACAGATACATACATAGAGAAGGATTCTTCTATCAATGACGAAATAGATAAACTTCGTTTATCGGCTACTGCATCGTTAGCAGAGAGAAATGACGTGATTGTAATTGCTTCAGTATCGTGTATTTATGGTATAGGATCACCTTCTGATTACATTAACATGATTGTATCGTTAAGACCGGGGCAGCTCAAAGACAGAGATGATGTTATAAGGGAACTTATTGACATTAATTATGAGCGAAATCAGATGGATTTCGGACGAGGAAAGTTCAGAGTTCTTGGAGATATCATAGAAGTGTTTCCGGCGTGGGAGTCAGACAGGGCTGTTAGAATAGAATTTTTTGGAGACGAGATAGATAGGATTACAGAGATAGATCCTCTTACTGGAAATAAGAAAGCAGAACTTACACATTTGTCGGTATTTCCAGCATCTCATTATGTACTTCCAAAGGATATGATAGAAAGGGCAGCTGTTACTATTGAAGAAGAACTTGTGGAGAGAGTTAAATATTTTAAGAGTGAGAATAAGCTTTTAGAAGCACAGAGAATAGAGGAAAGAACCAGATTCGACATTGAAATGCTTAAAGAAACGGGTATGTGTTCTGGAATTGAAAACTACTCAAGACATTTGTACGGGGGAGAACCGGGAGGTACACCGTACACATTAATGAATTATTTCCCTGATGATTATTTAATAATAATTGACGAGTCTCATATTACAATACCTCAAGTACGAGGTATGTATAACGGAGACCAGGCGCGTAAGCAGTCATTAGTAGATTATGGATTTAGACTGCCATCAGCCAAGGATAATCGTCCCTTGAACTTTGGTGAGTTTGAGGGTAAAATAGACCAGATGATGTTCGTTTCCGCTACCCCTTCAGACTATGAGGAGGCTCATGAACTTGAGAGGGTGGAACAGATTATTAGACCTACAGGTCTTTTAGACCCAGAAATTACAGTAAAGCCTACAGAAGGGCAAATAGATGATCTTATTTCTGAGATAAGAAAGGAAACCTCTAATCATAATAAGGTATTAGTTACCACTCTTACAAAGCGCATGGCTGAGGACCTAACCTCATACATGAAGGAAGTAGGAATAAGGGTTAAATACTTACATAGCGATATAGACACTCTTGAAAGAGCGCAGATTATTAGAGATATGCGTCTTGACGTTTTCGACGTGTTAGTAGGAATAAACCTTTTAAGGGAAGGACTAGATATTCCAGAAATATCATTAGTAGCAATTCTTGATGCAGATAAAGAAGGGTTCCTTCGTTCAGAGACATCTCTAATTCAGACAATAGGAAGAGCAGCTAGAAATTCGGATGGTCATGTTATTATGTATGCTGACGTGATGACGGATTCGATGAAAAATGCGATTTCAGAGACTGAAAGAAGGCGTAAGATTCAAGAGGAGTATAATGAGGCTAATGGAATTACGCCACAGACAATCAAGAAGGCAGTAAGAGATACAATTAGCATTTCAAAGAAAATCGCAGAAGAAGAATTACGATTTGAGAAGGATCCTGAATCAATGAGCAGAAATGAGCTAGAAAAACTCATTAAGGCTGTTGAAAAGCAAATGCGAAAAGCAGCGGCAGAACTTGATTTTGAATCTGCAGCGGAATACAGGGATAAACTTAAAGAATTAAGAGTTCGGTTTGAATCTTTTAATAAATAAAAGGAGTATTAAAATGAGCAAGTTATCAATAGTTGTACCAAGCTTTAATGAATCAGAAAATGTCAAACCATTAGTTGACCAGCTCGATGAGGCACTAGTAGGAATTGACCATGAAATTATTTTTGTAGATGATAGTAAGGATAATACCCCAGATGTTATCCGTGAAATTATTGAGAAAAAGCCGCATGTAAGACTCGAACATAGAGTGGGTGAGACAGGACTTGCTACAGCAGTCCTCAAGGGATTTACTCTCGCAGAAGGGGATTATGTTGCATGTATGGATGCAGATTTGCAGCATCCACCTAAAATTCTTAAATATATGTATTACGCTTTGGAAGAAGGGTATGATTTCTGCATCCCGTCTAGATTTATTCCAGGTGGTAGTGATGGAGGACTTAATTTATACAGAAAATTTGTATCAGGAGTAGCTAGATATATTGGAAAAATTTGTCTTCCTTGTTTAAGAAGAGTTACAGATCCTACGAGCGGACTCTTCATGTTTAGAAGAGAATGTCTTGAAGGAGCTGATTTACAGCCTATAGGATGGAAAATCATGGTTGAGGTTCTTGCCATGTGTAAGTATGGTTCAATTATCGAGATTCCATATACATTCCAGGACAGAGAAGCCGGTGAATCGAAGCTTTCAGGTAAAGTTACAATGGAATATTTAAAGCAGGTGTTTAATTTAATGAAGAGAGCTTCTGTCAAGAAGCCAGTTCCAGTAAGCAAATGGTCTGTAGAAAAAATGCAGGAATGTGATAATAAGTAATGGTATTTAGTTCACTTATATTTTTATGTATATTTCTTCCAATAATGATTATTGGATATTATGTGCTTCCTAAAAAATGCAGAAATATCTTTTTGCTATTAGGAAGCTTATTTTTCTATGCTTGGGGAGAACCTAAGTACATCTATTTAATGCTTGCATCTATTGTAGGTAATTATCTATTTGGTATTGTTATCCATTACTCAGCTGTAAAAGAGAATATATCATTAAAGAAAATTGTGTTGGCTGTAACAGTTGTGTTCAACATTGGTCTCTTGATTTATTTTAAATACTTTGTTCTTCTTGTGAGCACAGCTAGGGACTTGTTTAATGAAAATATTGTTGTTCCTGAAATAGCTCTTCCAATAGGTATTTCATTCTTTACTTTCCAGGGAATGAGCTACGTAATTGATGTATATAGACAAGACTATATGCTTAAGGACGATGGGACAAGATATGACCTTGTTCAGAAGAATCCTATCAATCTAGCTCTTTACATTTCGATGTTTCCACAGCTTATAGCAGGACCTATCGTAAGATATGGTGACATTAAGGATTATCTTAAGGATAGAAAAACAAGTTTTGATAAATTTTCTCAAGGCATAGAGAGATTTATTGTTGGTCTTGCGAAGAAAGTTATATTGGCTAATTCTCTTGGTGAAATCGCGGATAAGATTTTTAATGCTGATGTAAATTACATCGGAGCAAAGGTTGCATGGATTGGAATCGTATTCTTCACAATTCAGATATATTTTGACTTTTCAGGATATTCAGACATGGCAATAGGTCTTGGAAAAATGTTCGGCTTTGAATTTATGGAGAACTTTAATTATCCTTATATAGCAAAGTCAATTGGAGAACATTGGAGACGTTGGCACATATCTCTTTCAACATGGTTTAAGGACTATGTGTATATTCCACTTGGTGGTAATAGAAAAGGAAATGTTTATTTCAATCTTTTTGTTGTATTCCTTACAACTGGAATATGGCACGGAGCGGCATGGGGATATCTAGTGTGGGGAATATGGCACGGGCTCTTTGTCCTTTTAGAGAGATTTCTTAAGGGAAAGTTTAAAAACGTTAAAGTTCCGGGATTTATCGGATGGGCATATACGATGCTTGTGATTTTTATAGGATTTGTTATATTCAAGCTCGAAGAAATACCACCAGCTCTTGAGTATTTATCTGTAATGTTTTTAATAAAGAGAACGGATTATACAGCATTTGCTCCAGGTTTTTATTTAGATCGCAAGGTAGTATTTATATTTGTTATTTCTGTTTTGGCATGCCTTCCATGGAAAGAATATTTTAATAGTTTTGCTACAAAGAATGAAAATAACGTGTTAGTAAAAGTATTCAATACATGCCCTGAGATAGTTTTAGAAACTATTAAGAGAGTTATTTTAATATTACTTTTAGCATTGAGTTTTATGTTTATTGTTAATTCTACATATAATCCATTTATTTATTTCCGTTTTTAAAATATGAAAAAATCAAGAATCGTATACAACTTAATATTTATACTGATATTTATGGTTCTACTAATCGTTCCTACGGTATTAATGGACCACGAACAGTATAAGTCTTCAGATATCGATAATAAAACACTGACCGAATGGCCTGGTTTTTCTATGGATACGGAGACAATTCGTACAATAGAAGACTATGTTGATGACAGAATAGGCTTCAGATCAGCTGCAATATATGAATATACAAAGCTTTCTGACGATATTTTCCATGTTATGGTACATCCTTTATTTATGTATGGAGAGGACGGACATATTTATTACAAGGATAAGGATTATGTTGCCGCATACCAAAAGCTTAACACAAATCCTGAGTACATGGATTCTTTAGTTAATTATTTAGAGAAGACGAATGACTATCTTAAGAGCAGAGATATTAAGTTTTTATATTTTCTTGCGCCTGATAAAAAGTCTATATATCCAGAGCATTTTCCTAAATCGGTGCATGTTAAGGAGGATGAGACGAGTGTAATAGAGTATATGAGCTCTAGACTTGCGAATTCTGAAATAGAGTATGTCATTCCATATAATGAATTATTGAAGGCTAAAGAAAATCTTGTTGTATATAACAAAAAATATGATGCGACTCATTGGAACGAATATGGATCCATGATTGGTCAAAAGCTGCTAGATGATCATGTTCAACAGTGGTTTGATGATGTGAGGCCACTATCAGAAGCAGATTATTCTCTTGGATTCGAAAAGAGAACAAATCTAGATCAGTCGGATTTTCCTATTGATGATGACGTGCCAGTATATACGCTTATTTCTGATACATCACAGGATGCAGGTGCATACCTTGCTACGGGAATTAAACTTGAAGTTCCTACATTCTATGCTCATTATATGAATCCTGAAGTGACTAATGGCAAGAGGCTTGTCATATTCACAGATAGCTATTTCGCAACATATTCTAAGTTCTATACTAATAGATTTACCGAAGTCTATTATATTCATAGACAGAATTATAGATATCTTCAGTATATTGTGAATTTACTATTCCCTGATGCGGTTATTTTTGAGACTGCAGAGAGAAGCATTACTGGGGAAATGCCACTATCGACTGAACTTGGGGATTATTATTATGAAAAATCATATAACCAGGTTTCTGAAAATGGTTTAAAAGAAATTTCAAAGCCTGCCGATTTGGAGTATTCTATCACGAGAGTTACCGGGGCTTTACGAGATGGAAATATACTAAAAATAAATCCAGAAGATGGCGCAAGTATTGTATCGATGGCTGGTTATATTCATAACTATGAAAAAACAAAGGATCTTGACTTATATCTCCTAATAGATGGTAATTATTTGGAGCTTGATTATGATAATCTTCACAAAGAATCAGTAGAAGACAATAAAAAGTATTTCGAAATTGATGTCCAGAGAAGATATTTGGCTCCATGTGAAATGCAAGTTATAGCTGTGGATGAGACGAGTGGAGAGCAGTTTGTTGTAGAGACATTTACAATAACATATGGTGAATAGAATTGAGTGAAAAGAAAGTAACTGATTTTATTAGAATCAGAGGTGCCAAAGAGCACAACCTAAAAGATATATCGATTGATATTCCAAGAAACCAGTTTGTTGTACTAACAGGATTATCGGGTTCTGGAAAGTCATCGTTGGCATTTGATACGATTTATGCAGAAGGACAGAGACGCTATATGGAGTCTCTGTCGTCTTATGCTAGGCAATTTTTGGGACAGATGGAAAAGCCTGAGGTAGAGAAGATAGAGGGCCTTCCACCTGCAATATCTATAGACCAGAAATCGACGAATAGAAATCCTAGATCAACGGTCGGCACAGTAACAGAAATCTATGATTACTTCCGACTCCTCTTCGCAAGAATTGGTACACCACATTGTCCACAGTGTGGAAGAGAAATTGAAAAGCAAACTGTGGACCAGATGGTAGATGCTATTATGGCACTTCCTGAGGGCACGAAATTTATGCTTCTTGCACCAGTAGTGCGTGGAAGAAAGGGAATGCATGAAAAGGTTTTAGAACGTGCCAAAAAATCTGGTTATGCCAGAGTAAGAGTGGACGGTAATCAGTATGATCTATCAGAAGAAATCACATTAGATAAAAACATAAAGCACAATATAGAAGTAATAGTAGATAGACTTATAGTCAAACCAGGCATTGAAAAAAGACTTACTGATTCAATAGAAAATGTAATGGATCTTTCGGAAAACCTTGTATATGTAGATGTTGTTGGGGCTGAGATGATGACTTTTTCGCAGAGCTTTGCGTGCCCAGATTGTGGAATAAGTATTGATGAAATAGAGCCAAGAAGTTTTTCATTCAATAACCCTTTTGGAGCTTGCCCTGTGTGTGCGGGACTTGGATATAAGATGGAATTTGATGAAGAATTAATGATTCCAGACAAAAGTTTGACTATTGCCGAAGGTGCCATTGCCGTTATGGGATGGCAGTCGTGCAAGGATACATCAAGTTTTTCTTACGCTGTTTTAAAAAGTATAGGAGAAGCATATAAATTCGATATATTTAATACCCCAATTGATAAGTTCCCTGATAACATGCACCATGTATTAATAAATGGGACAGATGGAAGGGTTCTTAAAGTCAAATATAAGGGAATGCGTGGAGAAGGCGTATATGATGTTCCTTTTGAAGGACTTATTAAGAATGTTGAGAGACGCTATAAAGAAACGTTCTCCGAGTCATCAAAAGCTGAATATGAAACTTATATGAGATTTTCTCCATGTGCTGAATGTGGAGGACAGAGACTTAAACCATCAGCGTTAGCTGTAACGGTAGGTGAAAGGAATATTCATGAGTTAACTTCCCTTTCTGTAGTAAATCTTAAGAAGTTTATGGAAGAACTAAACCTTACTGAACAGCAAAAATTAATTGGTAAGGTGATACTGAAAGAAATAAACGCTCGTCTTTCATTCCTTGTAGAAGTAGGGCTTGACTATCTTACTTTATCAAGAGCAACAGGTTCGTTGTCTGGCGGTGAGGCTCAGAGAATAAGACTCGCGACGCAGATTGGCTCGGGACTTGTAGGAGTAGCATATATTTTGGATGAGCCAAGTATAGGATTACACCAAAGGGACAATGACAAACTCCTTGGAGCCCTTAAAAATCTTAGAGATTTAGGAAACACACTTATAGTAGTAGAGCATGACGAAGATACAATGCTTGAGGCAGATTTTCTTGTAGATATAGGTCCTAAAGCTGGAGAACACGGCGGTGAAATTGTGGCTGCTGGAACTGCAAAGGATATAATGAAGTGTAAAGAGTCCATAACGGGTCAGTATCTTTCTGGGAAACTTAAAATCCCAGTACCAGATAAGAGAAAGAAGCCTACAGGATATCTTACCGTTAAGGGGGCCAGAGAAAATAATCTTAAGAATATAAATGTTAAGGTACCACTTGGCGTAATGACATGTGTAACGGGAGTATCTGGTAGCGGTAAATCATCACTTGTCAATGAAATACTCCATAAGTCACTTGCGAGAACGCTTAATAGAGCAAGAGTTATTGCAGGGAAACATGACGGTATAGAAGGAACTGAAAATTTAGATAAAATTATTTGCATTGACCAGTCGCCTATTGGTCGTACACCAAGGTCTAATCCAGCGACCTACACAGGAGTGTTTGACCTTATAAGGGATCTTTTTGCATCTACTCAGGACGCAAAGGAAAAGGGGTATGCTAAGGGAAGGTTTAGTTTTAATGTTAAGGGTGGACGATGCGAAGCGTGCTCTGGAGATGGAATTATTAAAATAGAAATGCATTTCCTTCCAGATGTTTATGTTCCTTGTGAGGTATGCCATGGAAAGAGATACAATCGTGAGACTCTAGATGTAAAATACAAGGGAAAGAGCATCTATGATGTTCTCAATATGACAGTTGAAGAAGCCTGCAAATTTTTCGAAAATATTCCTTCAATTAAGAGAAAGATTGAAACACTTAATGAAGTTGGTCTTGGCTATATAAGACTTGGCCAACCTTCTACGCAGCTTTCAGGAGGAGAAGCTCAGAGAATTAAGCTTGCTACGGAATTGTCAAAGAGAAGCACAGGAAGAACAATATATGTTCTTGATGAACCTACAACAGGACTTCATTTTGCGGATGTACATAAGCTAGTGGACATTCTTGCAAGACTAAAAGAAGGTGGAAATACGGTAGTAGTTATTGAACACAACCTGGATGTAATCAAGACGGCGGATTATATTATAGATATGGGACCAGAAGGTGGTGAAGGAGGAGGAACTGTTATAGCAACGGGGACCCCAGAAGAAGTGGCAGAGAATCCGAAATCATATACTGGACAGTATGTAAAAAAATATTTGAATAAATAATAAAAAGTATAAAGTTTTACGTTACAAATCCGATATATAATGTAGCACGGAGGCGTATGAAAATGACAAAAGGACTTGTCGCTTTCATATGTCTCTGTGTTTTTTTACGAATTCAGATGTATATGAACGAATTCAAATTGAAAAGTCTATCACATTGAGGTATACTATATCTGTATGTTTATGCCTAGGAGTGGGCATAAAGCAGGAGCGCCTGCTTGAGTAAGATAAGGGATTATTTTAGGAGACAATAGTTATGGCTTATACCGACATTGGAATAGATTTAGGAACAGCGAGTATTCTCGTATATGTCAGAGGTAAGGGTGTTGTGCTGAAAGAGCCTTCAGTAGTTGCTTTTGACAGAGACACAAATAAAATAAAGGCAATAGGCGAAGAAGCAAGACTTATGCTTGGTAGAACACCAGGTAATATTGTAGCTGTAAGACCACTTAGACAGGGTGTTATTTCAGACTATACAGTTACTGAGAAGATGCTTAAGTACTTCATTCAGAAGGCTATAGGTAAGAAGAGCTTCAGAAAGCCTCGTATCAGCGTATGTGTACCATCTGGTGTTACAGAAGTTGAAAAGAAGGCGGTTGAAGATGCTACATATCAGGCTGGTGCAAGATTTGTTGAAATCATTGAAGAGCCTATAGCAGCAGCAATTGGTGCAGGAATTGATATTACTAGACCTCAGGGTAATATGATTGTAGATATCGGTGGTGGTACTACAGATATAGCAGTTATTTCTCTTGGCGGTGCGGTTGTATCAACATCTATCAAGATTGCTGGTGATGACTTCGATGAAGCTATTGTCAGATACATGAGAAAAAAGCACAATCTGCTTATTGGTGAAAGAACAGCAGAAGAGCTTAAGATAAAAATTGGTACAGCATTTAAGAGACCAGAGATTGATTATCTTGAAGTAAGAGGACGTAACCTCGTTACAGGTCTTCCTAGAACTGTTAAGGTATCTAGTGAAGAAACAGAAGAAGCTTTAAGAGAAACAACATCTCAGATAGTAGAAGCTATCCATAGCGTGCTTGAGAGAACTCCACCTGAGCTTGCAGCAGACATTGCTGACAGAGGTATTGTACTTACAGGTGGTGGAAGTCTTCTTAGAGGACTTGAAGACTTAATAGCATATAAGATGGGTATCAATACTATGACAGCAGAGGATCCAATGACAGCGGTTGCTATCGGAACAGGTAAGTATGTTGAATTCCTCTCTGGATACGATGAAGATGACATCGAGTAGTTTTTGACTATGAGAGCGGTCTATTAGATGCGGGAACTTTTTACATCTATATGGAAAAGATTTAATAGACCGGGTTTTACTGAATTAGGGACTCAGTTAGAACAGGAGAAATATGGTTAAGGGACTTTACACAGCAAACTGGGGTATGCTCAACGAACAGAGGCGAGTTGACATACTGGCAAACAACATGGCAAATTCAGCCACAACTGGCTATAAAAAGGAAGGATCCACATCTGAAGCCTTCTATGATGTACTTGCCTACAAAATTAATGACACATCTGAGCCTGGCGTAACAAAAAAGCTTGGCGCTATGAATATGGGAGTGAAAATCGGTGAAGTTTACACCGATTATTCACAAGGCCCAATTCATGAGACCGGCAACACTTTCGACATGGCACTTTCTGGAAACGGATTTTTCGCAGTAGAGTTCACAAATAAAAATGGAGAATCATCTGTAAAATATACAAGAGATGGACACTTTACATTGAATGTAAAGGGCGAACTTGTAAATAAGAATGGAGATTTCTTACTTGATAAAGGAGGAAATCATATAGTTCTTGATCCAATGGCCCAGTTTAGGGTTGATAGATTTGGAACTGTATATTTAAATGATCAGGCACAAGCCCAGATTCAGGTGACTGACTTCGACAACTATGATTTCCTTGAAAAATACGGAGAGAATTATTTAACACCATTAGAGGGGGCAACGGAAAAACCGGCCGAAGCCCAGGTAATCTCAGGATATCTTGAAGATTCAAATGTTCAGGTTGTACAGGAAATGGTTGATCTTATTAACTTCACCAGAGCCTATGAAACAAACCAGAAAATGATTCAGGCAATTGATTCTACTCTTGAGACAGCAGTAACAAGAGTTGGACAGGTGAACGGTTAATTTTAGGAGGATAAGATTATGGTAAGAGCATTATGGGCCGGCGCTACAGGAATGATAGCACAGCAGAATAACGTTGATACTATTGCTAATAATATTGCTAACGTAAATACAATTGGTTTCAAAACCGAAGTTAACGAGTTTAAATCACTTTTATACCAGACACTTCAGACACGTACTACATCGGCAAATGGTGAGGATAAGCCAGTAGGAGCACAGGTTGGACTTGGTGTAAGAAATGCAGCTATTACCTCACAGTTTACACAGGGTGCATTCCTTGCTTCAGAGAATGACGCTGCATTAGCTATCAATGGTGATGGATTCTTTGCGGTAAGAGGTGAAGACCAGCAGATTTATTATACACGTAATGGTAATTTTAACTGGGCACTCGGACCTAATAATACACTCGCACTTACCAATTCAGATGGATTGTTAGTACTTAATACAGCAGGAAATCCAATTACTGTACCTAATAATAACCAGTATTATACAAGCGAAATAGTTGTTGATTCAGATGGACAGCTCTGGTATCCAAACGCACAGAATAATTTGGAGCAGATTGCTGGAATGCAGGTGGGTACATGGCAGTTCCAGAATCCAGCTGGACTTGAAAAGAAAGGTGATTCTCTCTTTGCTGTAACAGCAGCTTCAGGAGCAGCTATTAATGAAGCTACAGCTCCAAACATTAGGAGAAGTGAAGTAAGACAGGGATATATAGAAAATTCAAACGTTCAGGTTGCTGATGAAATGGTAAATCTTATCATTGCACAGCGTGCTTATGAGATGAACTCAAAGGTAATTCAGGCGTCAGATACAATGATGCAGGAAGCTAACGAACTTCGTAGATAATAGACAGGGTTAAGACATGGATATTGGATCATTATATACAGATTATTATGCTAAAGCCGCAACAGATGCGCAGAATAAAAAGCTTAGCGCTTCAGCTTCAAAGGACTTATCAGGTGCTTCAGACGAAGAATTAATGAAAGTCTGTAAGGACTTTGAATCTTATTTTGTAGAGCAGGTTTTAAAACAGGCAATGGAGACATTCACAGATGGAGATGAAATGTCTAGTGGTTCTATGTCCACTCTTCAGGGATATTATAAAGACAGCCTTATAAAGGAATATGCTGGCAAAGTTACAGAGAACCAGGATATGGGTCTAGCAAAAATACTTTTTGATCAGATGAAGAGAAATTATTCACCTGATACAATAAAGCCTGCAGAAAATATGCAGGAAGTAACAGATCAAAAGACAGACGATACATCAGCTGTTGAAGCTGCGTCGACTGCAGTCACAGAAGACGAATAAATCATATTTAAAACATGGAAGTTTTATCAGGTTATATCGACCAGATTATTTTCAGAATCGAAGAAACAGGGTATACAGTTTTTTCATTAAGTACCGAGGCAGAGGAAGTTACATGCGTCGGTACCTTTCGTTATGCAGATGAAGGCGAGATGATTGAAGTAACAGGCGAATACACAACTCATCGGACCTATGGAAGACAATTCAGTGTAAAATCATACGAAACAAAAGCCCCAACTACAGTAGTAACTATCGAAAGATATTTAGCATCCGGTGCCATAAAGGGAATAGGTCCCGCAATGGCTAAGAGAATTGTAAAGGAATTTGGCGACAAGACATTAGAAATAATGGAATCAGAGCCTGAACGATTAATTGTTATAAAAGGAATTACAGAAAATAAGGCAAGAGATATATCACTTCAGATCAATGAAAAAAAGGACTTCAGAGAAGTTCTTGTTTTCCTGCAAAGGTATGGGGTTAGTTTAAGCCTGGCGAATAAGATATATGATAAATATGGTCTTGAAAGCTATAGAGTTATTGCTGAAAATCCATATATTTTGGCAGAGGATATTTCCGGCGTTGGATTTAAGAAAGCGGATGAAATAGCAGCAAGAGCAGGCATTAAGGTTAATTCTGATTATAGAATTAGATGTGGTATCTTATATGTTTTGTCTGACGCAGTATCGAAAGGACATTGTTATCTACCGAAAGATGAGCTATTACTAAGAGCTGAGTATCTTCTATCAGTAGACAAAGATATTATTTTTACCCAAGTAATGAATCTTTATGTGGATAAGAAACTTATTGTTAGTGAACAATATGACGAGGTAAGAATATATACAAATATCTTTTATTTTACAGAGGCTTCTGTTGCAAGAATGCTCTCGGACCTTTCGGTGAAATTAGATAGTGATGAAGATGCAATTATCGAGAGAATAGATAAACTGTCAGATAAGGAAGGGATAGTACTCGACGACTTGCAGAAAGAGGCAATAGTTAATGCTGTATCAAATGGTGTTGCGGTTATTACAGGTGGACCAGGAACAGGAAAAACAACCATTATTAACCTTATAATCAAATATATAGAAAGTCTCTCACTAGACTTTTACCTGGCTGCGCCTACTGGAAGAGCGGCTAAAAGAATGACAGAGACTACAGGATACGAAGCTTCAACTATTCAGAGACTCTTGCATTTGAACCCATCTATGGGCGAGGATATGAAAGGATTTGTATTTGAAAAGAACGAAGATGATCCTTTAGAAGCAGATGTAATTATAATAGACGAAATGTCTATGGTAGATATTCAGTTGTTTAATGCACTATTAAAGGCTATAAGTATAGGAACAAGACTCGTTCTTGTAGGGGATACAAATCAGCTTCCATCGGTTGGACCGGGAAGTGTTCTTAAAGATATTATTAAGTCAAATGCATTTCCAGTAGTCTGTCTTCAAAAGATATTTAGACAGGATGAAGCCTCTGATATAGTTATAAATGCACATGAAATTAATTCGGGAAATCATATACGGCTTGATAACAAAAGTAAGGACTTCTTTTTTCTCAGAAGAAATAATGAACAGGCTATTATGTCTGACATAATCAAATATATAACCGGAAATCTTCCAAGTTACGTAGGAGCAGATCCGTTGGATATTCAGGTCCTTACTCCTATGAGAAGAGGTCCTCTTGGAGTAGAAGGACTTAATCCGTATCTTCAGAAACACCTGAATCCACCTTCAGTAGATAAATTGGAAAAGGAGTATGGCGATACCCTATTTAGAGAAGGGGATAAAGTCATGCACATAAAAAATAATTATCAACTTGAATGGGAAATAAAAACACAAAAGGGTGTTGTGATTGAGGAAGGCGTAGGAGTATTTAATGGAGACACCGGTGTAATTAAAGACATAAACACAGTTCTCGAGACTGTGACGGTCGAGTATGAGGAAGGGAAAACTGTAAAATATCCATATTCTCTCCTTGATGAACTTGAGCTTGCATATGCCATTACAATACATAAATCACAGGGTAGTGAATACCCTGCGGTTATTATTCCAATACTTTCAGGACCTAAGATGCTTTTTTCAAGGAATTTGCTTTATACAGCGGTTACAAGAGCTAAAAGCACAGTTCTTATTCTTGGAAGTGATACGCAGGTCTTTGAAATGATAGATAATTCAGATGAACAAAAGAGATACACATCTTTGTCAGATAGAATAATAGAAATAGGAGGAATATAAAATATAGAGAATATAATAGATATAATGTTCCCGAGGCGATGTCCCGCTTGCCATGACATCGTAGTTGAACGAGGAGAGTTAATATGTCCTGAGTGCAGACAAAAATTTACGCTTGTAAAGGCCCCGTACTGTATAAAGTGTGGTAAGAAAATGGTGACGTCTGATGAGATTCTTTGCAATACATGTAAGATGAGAACAGTGCCATTCGATGAGGGGCGAGCAGTATTTGTATATGATGATGTTATGAGAAAAAGCATCTACCGGTTTAAGTATGGTGGAAGAAAAGAGTATGCTCGGTTTTATGCAAAAGAAATAGTAGCTAATTTATCAGAAAAAATCATTAAGTGGAGAGTAGATGTAATAATACCTATTCCACTCCATAAATCAAAATTAAGAAAACGTGGATTTAATCAGGCTTTTCTTATCGCGAAAGAGATATCACATCTCACAAAAATCCCAGTCGATAATAAATTATTAATTAGAACCAAAAAAACAGAAAAACAAAAGAATTTAGGTGTTTTAGAAAGAGATGGAAATTTAAAAAATGCTTTCAAAATACGCCGGGATAAGGTACAATATTTATCAGCTATGCTTATAGATGATATATATACAACGGGGGCAACAATGAGTAATGCCACGGCAGTGTTAAAATCATCTGGGTTTCAGCATGTATATTGTGTGTCGTTAAGCATTGGTATAGATGTTTAACGAATTATATAAAATTGCTTGGAGGATATTATGAACGTAAAGAATTGTAGAAAATGTGGAAAGATTTATAACTATATCGGGGGACTTCCTATCTGCCCTACATGTAGAGAGGCAGCAGATAAGCAGTTTAATGAAGTTAAGGAATTCGTTAGAGAAAATAAAGGAGCTTCTATAAAGCAGGTTTCTGAGAAATGTGGTGTAGATGAGGCACAGATTCGTCAGTGGGTTAGAGAAGAAAGACTTGTATTTGACACAGATTCAGGAATAGGTGTTGTTTGCGAGACATGTGGTACTCCAATTGCATCAGGTCGTTATTGCGATAGATGTAAATTAGAACTTGCAAATGGTTTGGCAGCAGCAGGCCGCAGACCTGCTCAGAGTCGTCCACAGGCACCTGTAAGAGAATCACCAAGAATGAGATTCCTTGACAATAAATAAGAGGCTAGATAATGCTTAGTAAAGACAAGATTATATTAATGACAGCAGTCTCTGTGTATGAAGATGGAGAAGGAAAAGAAGACCTTGCCATTAATGGATATTTTAGAGGCGACTATATGGGATTTGAAGTTCTTAAGGGAGCGATTTATGGAACAATCGCGTTTGCCCTTATATTTGCCATGTATATGTTATATGATCTTGAGACATTTATGGTTGAATTCTATAAAATGGATATCATGGCGTTCGCACAGGATGTATTAAAAAGATATCTTATATTTCTTGCAATATATGTTGTTATTTCTTTCTTTGTAGCTTTATATAAACACAACAGAGCGAAAAAACATATAGAGAATTATAAGGCAGCATTAAAAACTCTTTATAATGAGTTTTAATAGAGATAGGGGATAAGATGGAAGCAATCTCAGAATTAAGAGAAAGAATACTTGAAATATATTCAAGGCTTGAAATGTATATAAATCCGGTAGGACATTTCATTTTGGCTTTGGTATCAATTATAATGATCAATTCAGGATTAGGATTTATGGACAAACTCTCCAATCCTATAATAGTGATTGTAGTTGCTATAATTGCTGCATTTCTTCCACTGAATTTTACGATTGTAATTGATGCTTTATTCATTCTGCTTCATATGTATGATTTGTCAATTCAGGTGGCAGCAGTGGTAGGTATGGTTTTCCTCATCATGTTTGTTCTATATTTTAGATTTACACCAAAGGAAGCTATAGCAGTAGTAATTACACCTATTTTCTTTGCATTGAAGATTCCGTATGTAGTGCCACTTGCTCTTGGATTTATAGGATCCCCATTATCATTTATTTCTGTATGCTGTGGAACAGTTGTCTATTTTATAATTAAAGGTATTGATAACATGTCAAGTCAGCTGAATGCAGAGTTTTCTGTAGAAGGTGCGTTGTCAGGAATTAAATCCGTAATTGATAATGTACTTAATAATAAGACAATGATTCTTTTAGTTATAGTATGTGCACTTATAGTTGTTTTAGCGAATGTGATTAAAAGATTAAGCTTTGATTTCTCATGGCAGGTTGCGCTTGCAGTAAGTGGAATTTCTGGATTGATTGTAATTATTATTGGTTCAAGTGTTTTAGATGCAGAAATTAGCATTGTTGGTGCAATTGTATCAATGATTATTTCGATGATTTTAGTATTTGTGATGCAATTATTTGTTCACAATGTAGATTACAGCAGAGCTGAATATGTTCAGTTTGAAGATGAAGATTATATTTACTATGTAAAGGCTATTCCTAGATTTGGTGTAGATGTCAGAAGGGGTAGCCGTTAAGGGTTATAGATGACAGGTCACTTTTTTAATAAATTAGCATCATTTAGTGGTAAATATCTTACCAATATCCATTTTCCAGACGTTATGTGGACAGATGTTGTTGAAATTATTATCATTTCTGTTCTTATATATAATGTTCTTGTGTGGATTAAGAATACAAAAGCATGGGCACTTATGAAAGGAATTGTAGTGATCCTTGGTTTTGTTATTCTTGCTGCTCTTTTTAACATGTCAACAATACTCTGGATTACGAGGAACCTTTTTAGTGTAGCGGTTACTGCTCTTATTGTAGTGTTCCAGCCAGAGTTAAGAAAAGCACTTGAATCTCTTGGTAGACGAAATGTTTTTTCAAATATATTCCAGTTTGAAGCTTCTAAAATTGCAGATGAGCTTTTTTCAGATGAAACATGTGATGCTATAATTCATGCTTCATATGCAATGGGCAGAGCAAAAACGGGTGCACTCATTGTTATTGAAAACAACGACTCACTTATAGAGTATGAGAGAACTGGTATTGCGATAGATTCTATCATTTCATCACAGCTTTTGATTAATATTTTTGAGCATAATACACCACTTCATGATGGTGCTATTGTTGTGAGAGGAAATAGAATTGTGGCTGCCACATGTTATTTACCACTTTCGGATAATCGAGAGCTATCGAAAGAACTTGGAACAAGACATAGAGCGGCCGTTGGTATTTCAGAAGTTACAGATTCACTCACAGTTGTTGTATCAGAAGAAACAGGTAAAGTTTCTGTAGCAATGGGTGGAGAATTATATAGAAATCTTGATGCAGCAGAACTTAAGGAAAAACTTGAACTTCTGCAGAATAAAGTATACGAAGAAAAGAAGCTCCGCTTCTGGAAGGGATGGTCGAAAAATGAAAAAAATTCTGACAAATAATATCGGCCTTAAAATCCTTTCAGTTTTAGGAGCCATTGTATTATGGATTATAGTGGTAAATGTTGATGATCCTGTAATTACAAGATTGTATACAGGTATTCCTGTTGAGATAGTAAATGCTTCAGCCATTACAGGAGAAGGTAAGACATTTGAAGTTGCAGATGGAAGCGATACAATATCTGTTGTGATTTCCGCAGAGAGATCAATTATTGAAGCCCTTACGAAGGACAATATTAGGGCCACAGCTGATATGAAGAATATTACTTTCATGAATACTGTGCCGATTGAACTTAAGTCGACAAGATATTCTGACAAGATTAATTCAATTACATCTAAAACGGCTAATTTATCTGTAATAATAGAGGAAAAGAAGGACAAACAGTTAAAGCTTGCAATAAATACAGAAGGTAGTGTGGCAGGAGGAAATATTCCTGGCAAAATAACACCAGTCGTAGACGTAATTAAAGTGTCAGGCCCAGAATCAAAAGTAGGAACAGTCAGTAAAGCTGAAATTACAGTTGATTATGCAGGGATGAATGAAAGCTTTACAACCTCATGTATTGTTACTTTATATAACAAGGATGGAGAGGTAATAGATGATGAAGCTATTTCTATTTCAAAGAAGGAAATAAGAACGTCTGTAGAAATTCTTGAGACAAAAGAAATACCTATTACCGCATATTTTGTTGGAACGGCAGCGGTTGGATATGGAGCAACTGGCACTGTAATATGTGAGCCGTCAAGTGTAGTTGTTGCAGGAAATGGAAGTGCGTTTGAATCAATAAGTTCAATAAAGATTCCAGATGATGTAATGCTTATTGATGGCGCTACGGATAATGTGACAAATGTAGTAAACATACAGAACCTTTTACCAAAGGGAATTGTTCTTGCTGATAAGAGTTTTGACGGAAATGTTAATATTGAAGTAGTAGTCGAACAGCACGATAGCACTGTAGTTAGTTTACCAATAAGAAATATAACAGTAACGAATCTTCCGGAAGGATATAACGCACATGTTGTTTATGGCGAAGATAGCTTAAATATCGAAGTAGCTGGATTACAGGATGATCTTGACAAGTTACTTCATAATGACATTATTGCAGAAATAGATGCAACTACTCTCACACCACGTGTAGAAGAAGGCGAAGAAGTTACTGAAAATGAAATATACGCAGGTGATAATGACGGAATTGTATTGTTGACACTTCCATCGGGAGTAACTCAAGTTACGCAAGTAAATCTTGAAGTTATAATAAATAATACAGAAAAAACTGAAAACGCAGAGAATGTCGAGGAATAAATAATGGGTAGAATGTTCGGAACTGATGGGGTTCGAGGAATAGCAAATAAAGAACTTACAGTTGATTTAGCTATGAAACTTGGAATGGCAGGTGCATATGTTTTATCTAAAAATGCAGACCATCGTCCAAGAATTCTTGTTGGATGCGATACAAGAATATCGGGAGATATGCTTGCTAACGCTCTTATGGCGGGTATCTGTTCTGTCGGAGCGGATGCTGAATATTTGGGAATTTTACCAACGCCAGCAGTTGCTTATCTCACAAGAACTGGAACTGCAGATGCAGGTGTTGTTATTTCTGCATCGCATAATCCTGTAGAATTTAATGGTATCAAGTTCTTTGACGGAAATGGGTTTAAGTTACCAGACAGTGTTGAGGACAAAATAGAAAATATTGTTTCAAGTAACTGTGAAGGCCTAGATTTTAAGACTGGAACTGAAGTAGGAAGAATTGCATATAATCTGGACGCATATAAAGAATACGTTAAATATGCGGTTAATACATCTGGATTAGATCTTAAAGGAATGAAAGTAGTTATTGACTGTGCTGAGGGTGCGAGCTATAAGACATCGGTAGAAACACTTACTGAACTTTCTGCAGATTTAGTAGCAATTCATAATAATCCAGATGGAACAAATATTAATGCCGGATGCGGATCAACACATCTTGAAGATTTAATGAGTACTGTCAAGACAGAAGGTGCAGATGTTGGACTTGCATTTGATGGTGATGCAGACAGACTTTTAGCCGTAGATGAAAATGGTGATGCTGTTAACGGCGATGAGATAATGGCAATCATTGGATGCTACATGAAGGAAAAGGGTGTATTAAAGAAAGATACGATAGTTGCTACTGTAATGAGTAATTTAGGCCTTTTCATTATGGGTGATGAAAAAGGAATTAATATAGAGAAGACTAAGGTTGGAGATAGATATGTTCTCGAACGTATGAAAGAAATGGGGGCAAATTTAGGCGGGGAACAGAGCGGACACATTATTTTCCTCGACGAGAATACAACAGGTGATGGTCTTTTGTCAGCTCTTCACTTATTAAAAGTAATTAAAGAGTCAGGAAAGAAACTATCAGAACTAAGAAAGGTTATGGAAGTACTTCCACAGGCGCTTGTTAATGCAAAGGTTCCAGTAGATAAGAAGAACTCTTATATGGAATACAAAGAAGTTGCAGATGCTATTAAAAAAGTTGAGGCAGAGTGCAATGGAGCTGGCAGAGTGCTTATAAGACCTTCTGGAACAGAACCACTTGTAAGAGTAATGATTGAAGGAAAAGATCAGAAGCTTATCGATCAGAGAGCTAAAGAGCTTGCCGCACTTATTGAAAAAGTTATTCGATAGCCTGAATATTGAGATATAAGTTGTATTGTAGTATAATTTTTAGTTGGTAGATTCGTATTATTGAACAAACAGGTTCATGATATAGAAATTGGAGGATTTAAGACATGGTTAGCCGAAAGGTTACAGTGAAGAATCCCACAGGGTTACATCTTCGTCCTGCAGGTATCCTTTGTAAGGAGGCAATGCAGTTTAAGTCATTAATTACGTTTACATGTAGAGAGAACACAGCAAATGCGAAGAGCGTACTAAGTGTTCTTGGGGCTTGCGTTAAGTGTGGTGACGAGGTTGAATTTGTCTGTGAGGGAATTGATGAAGAAGAGGCACTTAATGCCCTTGTTGAAGCAGTTGAAAACGGACTAGGTGAATAGAATCGTGAAAACTAACCTCAAGTTGTGGTTAGTTTTTCTGCGTTTTAGAAAAGATTTGTTTTAATAAAAAACTTTTACAAAGAGGAAATCAAAATGACACAATCAAGAACACATACTTGTAATGATTTGAGAATGGAGCATGTTGGTCAAACAGTAACATTAGTAGGTTTTTACGATAATATGAGAAAAGTTAGTAAAAATCTTGGATTCTTAATTCTCAGAGATTTTTACGGAATTACTCAGGTTGTAGTAGAAACAGAAGAGATGATGGATGCTCTTTCTGGAGTGAATAATGAGTCAACCCTTTCTATTACAGGTGTTGTAAGAGAAAGATCAAATAAAAACCCTGCGATTGACACAGGTGACATTGAGGTAGTGCCATCAGCAATCGAAGTACTTGGTAAGTGTATATACAACGAACTTCCTTTTGAAATCAATCGTTCAAAGGAAGCAGATGAAACAACAAGACTTAAATATCGTTATCTCGATTTAAGAAACCCTGAAGTAAAATCTAAGATTGTACTTAGAAGTAAAATAGTTGCAGAACTTAGAAAGAGCATGAATGAGCATGATTTCCTTGAAATCACAACTCCTATTCTTACATGTTCATCACCTGAAGGAGCAAGAGATTACCTTGTTCCAGCTAGAAACCATCCTGGAAAGTTTTACGCATTGCCACAGGCACCACAGCAGTTTAAGCAGATTCTTATGACTTCTGGCTTTGATAGATATTTCCAGATTGCACCATGTTTCAGAGATGAGGACGCAAGAGCAGATCGTTCGCCAGGAGAGTTCTATCAGCTTGATATGGAAATGGCATTTGCTTCTCAGGAAGATGTTTTTGCAGTAATCGAAGATGTACTTCCACCAATTTTTGCGAAGTATGGCACATATAAAACAGCATCTACTGCACCATTCAAGAGAATTTCATTTAGAGATTCAATGGAAAAGTATGGTTCTGATAAGCCAGATTTAAGAATAGATTTAACACTTACGGATGCCACAGATGTTCTTTCAGGTTGTGGATTTGGCCCATTCGAAGGAAATACAGTTGAAGCGATAGTTGTTGACGGATTTAATGCAACTAGAAAGGTAATTGATAAGATTTGTGCTGACGTAGAAGTTATTTCTGCGCAGAAGGCTTTCTGGTTTAAGCTTGATGAGAATGGAGAAATTGTTGGTGGTATTGCTAAATTCCTTCAGGAAATCAAAGCAGATGTTATAGAGAAACTTTCTTTAAAGCCAGGCGATTTTGTTGGACTTACAGCTGGCCCTAAGCTTACAGCCCTTAAGACAGCGGGAGTACTTAGAAAGCTTCTTGGTGAGAATTCAGAAAATCATATGAAAAAGGACTGCTACGAGTTCTGTTGGATAGTTGATTTCCCAATGTATGAGATAGGTGAAGAGTCAGGAGAACTTGAATTCTGTCATAACCCATTTTCAATGCCTCAGGGAGGAATGGATGCCCTTGAAAACATGGATCCACTTGATATTCTCGCATATCAGTACGACCTTGTTTGTAATGGTGTTGAACTTTCATCAGGCGCTGTGAGAAATCATAATCCTGAATTAATGGTTAAGGCATTTAGCCTTGTAGGTCTTGGGGAAGATGACGTTAAGGCGAAGTTCCCTGCAATGTATAATGCGTTCTGTTATGGTGCACCACCACATGCAGGTATTGCTCCAGGCGTGGACAGAATGATTATGCTTATTGCTGGAGAAGAAAGCATTAGAGAAATTATTCCGTTCCCAATGAACAAAACAGCTCAGGACATCATGATGGGAGCTCCATCATCTGTAGATGAAAAACAGCTTAAGGATGTTCATATATCTATATGTATTGATGAAGATAAACAGTAATTTTTTGGAAAGAAAAAATGGCAGAAAAAAGATATTCAAAACCTTTTGGTAATTTAAATAGCATGAAGACAAGCTTCTTTGAGAATAACGATGGAATGCTTGCTATGGCAGATGGAATGGCTGATATTTTGCTTGCTCAGCCAGAGAGAACTACATGTAAAATATGTGGTTCCAAGCTTGAGGCCCCATTTCTTAGAAGTCATAGAATTGGTTACAAAAAGTGCGATGTGTGTGGCCATTTAAATAGTGAGTGTGAGGATAATGATGAATTTGCCTCAAAGGTTTATGTAGAAGACGATTATTCAAAAAATTATTCTGCTTCAGATAAGGAAGCCTATGAGAAACGACTCACAAGTATTTACATTCCAAAAGCGCAGTATTTGAAAGACTGTCTCGATAAGGAAGGCGTAAAGGAAGTAAATATTCTTGATATAGGAGCTGGATGCGGATATTTTGCCCTTGCAGCAAGAAGGCTTTATATGAATGCTACTGGCATAGAGGTTTCACCGTCAGAAGTTGAGTATGGAAATAAGATGGCAGGTGAGGATATTCTTACTCAAATAGGACTCACTGATTCTATAGATTATATTAAAAACACAGATTGCAATGTTGTATCTGCAATCGGAGTTCTAGAACACTTAACTCATCTCAAAGAGAATATAGAAGCATTAAGAGAGAATAAAAACATCCAGTATATTTATGCTTCAGTGCCAATGTTTTCGTTTAGCTGTGCTTTTGAAACAGCAAACCAGGAGTGTTATAACAGGCATATGGGTGGCACGCATACGCATCTATTTACAAATGAATCAATTGAGTATATGGCTAAGGAGATGGGATTCGAAGTCGCTTACGAATGGAGATTTGGTACAGACATAAACGATTTATACAGGTTTCTTCGAGTATCGATGGAGAAAAATGGTAATAAAGAATTTGCAGATTTCTTTGCAGATAAATTCGTTCCACTTATGGACAAACTTCAAAATGTTCTTGATGAATCAGACTTTTCATCAGAGCTTCATTTCATTCTTAAAAGGGTGTAATTTAATAGGATCATTAAGGTAATACATGTATGCTAAATTACAGGATGTAAATCCATAATAACTTACATGCAGGACCACATTATATAACATAGAGGAGAAAACCAATGGCTAAAAATTTTAAAGAGTTACTTTCAAAAGTATCAGAATGCAGCAAGAAAACACTTGCAGTTGCATGTGCACAGGATCAGGCAGTTTTAGAGGCTGTCAAGGAAGCAAACGAGCGTGGAATCGCTACATCAATTCTTGTTGGCGACGAAGCAAAGATTCGTGAAATCGCAGCATCAATTAACATGGATTTATCAGACTATAAGATTATCAATGTTGTTGACAATGTTGAAGCTTCACTTGCAGCAGTTAAGCTTGTTCATGATGGTGATGCAGATATGTATCTTAAGGGACTTCTTGATACAAAGACATTCCTTAAGAGTGTTCTTGATAAGGAAGTAGGTCTTCGTACAGATAAGACTCTTTCTCATGTATGTGTATTCGAATGTGAAGGAATTGACAGACTTCTTTTCTTAACAGACGTAGCTTTCCTTCCATACCCAACACTTGAAGATAAGGTTGCTATTATCAACAACACAGTAGAAATTGCTCATGCATGCGGTATTGAATGTCCTAAGGTTGCTGGTATGGCAGCAGTTGAAGTTGTAAATCCTAAAATGCCAGAAACAGTTGAGGCAGTAGAGCTTTCAAAGATGCAGGATGAAGGTAAGATTACAGGATGTATCGTAGATGGACCTCTTTCTATGGACTGTGCATTATATCCTCATGCTTGTGAAGAAAAGGGTTGTCTTGATCGTAAAGTACCTGGTGATGCAGATATTCTTCTTTTCCCAGATATTCAGGCAGGTAACCTTGTATATAAGACATTTGTTCATTTAGTTCCTTCAAAGAATGGTAATATCCTTACAGGAACAAAGGCTCCAGTTATCCTTACAAGCCGTGCAGATTCATGTGAAGTAAAGGTTAACTCAATTGCTCTTGCAGCAGTAGTAGCTGAAGAACTTAATAAATAAGTCGAAATAAGATTTTTGTATCGAAACACATTTCAGAAAGGAATAAGTTATGTCAGTAAAAAGCTTAATTATTAATCCAGGTTCAACAAGTACAAAAATTGGTGTATTTGAAGATGAGACACTTTTGTTTGAAGAGACACTTCGTCATTCAACAGAAGAAATCGCACAGTATGCAACAATTTTTGATCAGAAAGATTTCAGAAAGGACATCATTCTTAATCTTCTCAAGTCTAAGGATTTTGATATTAAGAGCCTTGGAATGGTAGTAGGACGCGGCGGTATGCTCAAGCCTATTCCAGGTGGTACATATGAATGTACAGATGCTCTTGTTAAGGACCTTGAAGTTGGCGTTTCTGGACAGCATGCTTCTAACCTTGGTGGTATTTTAGCAAAAGAAATCGGTGATGAAATCGGTGTTCCATCATATATTGTAGATCCAGTAGTTGTTGATGAAATGATGGATATTGCAAGATACTCAGGAGTTCCAGAGCTTCCAAGAACAAGCGTGTTCCATGCGCTTAACCAGAAGGCAGTAGCAAAGAGATACGCTAAGGAAATTGGAAAGAAGTACGAAGATTTAAGCTTAATAGTTGTACATATGGGTGGTGGCGTATCTGTTGGACCACACAAGAATGGTAAGGTAGTTGATATCTTTAACGCACTTGATGGTGACGGCGCTTTCTCACCAGAAAGAGCAGGTGCAGTACCTGTAGGAGCACTTGTTAAGATGTGTTTCTCTGGAAAGTATTCACAGGCAGAAGTTTATAAGAAGCTTGTTGGTAATGGTGGATTCAATGCTTATGTTGGAACAAATGACATGAGAGACGTTGAAAAGATGGTTAATGAAGGGGATGCAAATGCAGCAGAAGTAAGAGATGCATTTATTCTCCAGATGTCAAAGAATATTGGTGCTATGGCAACTGTTCTTGAAGGAAAAGTTGACAGAATCATTGTTACAGGTGGTATTGCATACGATAAGTATGTTGTAGAGAAGCTTAAAGAGCGTTGTGAGTGGATAGCTCCATTTACAGTATATCCAGGAGAGGACGAACTCTTAGCGTTAGTACAGGGTGGATTAAGAGTCCTTAATGGTGAGGAAGAAGCTCAGAAGTACTAATCATAAATTGATTATATACATATTATGAAGGATAATAAAAATTTAAATCAGAATAATATGAATAACAGTGATGCGAGGGGCAGAAGTCCCCTTGTAATCACTGTTTTTGTTTCTATTGCTGTAATGATTTTGGCTACAGTAATTAGTACACTTTTCTATGCATATACTACATCAAATATTGATAAAGAACGTAGCATCACATCTAGTAATGAGTATAGTCAGTATTATGCATTAGTTTGTGAAAATAATGAGTTTAATAGACAGGTGTACGAATATGCTAAGGAAAAGGGTGATGAGCTGGGCATATGTGTCGATATGCTTTCAATCAGAACAAACCACGATTATTCGGTTGAAGACCTTTTTGAAATTGCTCTTGAGTCAAATGTCGATGGCATAATTGTTGAAGCAAGAGATGCCCAGAATATGAAGAATTCTATAGATAAGGCCTGCCAGAGAGGCGTGGATGTGGTAACACTCTTAAGTGACTGTAGAGACTCCATGAGAAGAAGTTCGATACAGATTAGTGCATATAATCTTGGAAAAATATACGGCCAGCAAGTTGTATCAAAAGAACTATATGGCGATGAAAAGATTTTAGTAATAAACGATTCTTCAAAGTCAGATGCCAGCCAGAACCTTATTTTTACGGGTATACAAGACACGGTCTACAATGCTCTTGATAAAGAAAATTCGGTCTCTATATCCAATTATTCCGTCGATGGAAGTGATGCTTTTGGAATGGAAGAAATGATTAGAGACATATTCATAGATGAGGAATTAATGCCAGATATTATAATATGCCCTGATGATCAGGCAACAGAAGTTGTTTATCAAGCACTAGTCGATTATAACAAAGTAGGTTTTGTAAGACTTCTTGGATATCATGATTCAAAAACGGTTTTAGATGGAATCAAGCAAGGAGTTATTGAGGCTACAATTGCCGTTGACGTGAAGCAGTTAGGTGAGTACTCTGTGGAAGCGCTTTCGGAATATAAGGCGACAGGATTTGCCAGTGAATATTATAGTATTGATTCAACGCTTATTGATATTATGAATATTTCTTCTGTTTTAGCATCAAAAGAAAGCATGGATTAGGAGTATAAAATTGTTTAGAAAGATAAAAAATCGCTACAACAATTCAATACAGACAAAGCTTATGGTGGCATTTTTGTTAACGACAGTAATCATCATGTTTATGAATATGTTTATGTATGTTAACACTAATAGAATGCTCGCTTCTCTTGATGAGGTTTATGCAGAAAACATTAACCTTAACACAATTTCTGATACGTTAGATAGTGTAGATGCTGCTCTTACAGGGTATTTAAATACCCGTTCTTTTGCGTATATGGAAGACTATTACAGATATGCACAGGATTATACAAATCTTACAAACGAACTATATGGTGATATTTCTTCAAATAAGCTTTTACTTATGGAAAGAGATATTAAGAACATGTCGGAAAACTATATAACTTTAACAAACTATGCTGTAGATGGTAAACGAGGCGGAAATATTGAGAAGTATAAGGTTAGATATGAAGAGGCAGGAAAACTCTATACATATCTTAAATATACGATTTCGGAGCTCAATAATGAAAGATTTAGGCGAAATGCTGAAATCTACCAGCTGCAGTCGGCTAATTTAAGAGCACTGGAACTTATGAATATAATCAGTATTTTTATAATAGGTATTATGAATGTATTTATGATTATTATTTTGACAAACTCTATTACAAAGCCGTTAATAAGGCTTGCAGATGCAGCAGGAGTTGTTTCAGAAGGTAATCTTAATATTGATATGGTGCCTATCGAAGCGGAAGATGAAATTGGTGTCGTAACAAAGGCATTTAATCAGATGCTTGAAAATATTCGTTTGTACATCGAAAGACTTAGAGAGAATATGGAGACGGAACGTCAGCATAAGGAAAAAGAACTTCTTATGGAGTCTCATCTAAAAGATGCACAGTTAAAATATTTGCAGGCGCAGATTAATCCTCATTTCCTGTTCAATACTCTTAATGCAGGAGCACAGCTAGCAATGATGGAAGGCGCTGATAGGACGTATACATATGTTCAGCGTGTTGCAGATTTTTTTAGATATAATATTAAAAAGGATCAGGATGAGGTAACACTTAGGGAAGAAATTGCTCTTGTAGACACGTATGTTTATATTCTAAATGTAAGATTTGCCGGAGATATTCATTACTCTAAAGAGATTGATGAAAGCTTGTTGGATGTTAAAATCCCGGGCATGACACTCCAGCCTATAGTGGAAAACTCGGTAAACTATGGAATTAGAAACATAGACTGGGAAGGTGAAATAAAGCTTAAGGTATACAAACAGGACGATACAGTATGCATTAGTATCAAGGATAATGGTGTAGGAATTCCTGAGGATAAACTTAAAAAGATTATATCGGGAGAATTTCATGCGGACGAAGGGCTTTCTGATTCCAATGGTGTTGGACTTGATAATGTTATAAACCGACTTAAGATATATCTTGGCGAAGATGATGTTATCGACATTATTAGTGAAGGCGAAAATAAGGGTACGGAGACGATAATTTATGTACAAAATTCTATTAGCTGACGATGAAGGAATAGTAATTGAATCTCTTAAATTCATGATAGAGAAGGAACTGTCTACAAATTGTGAGATACGCTTTGCAAAAACTGGAAGAAGTGTCATAGAACTTGCGGAAACATTCAGACCAGATATTGCTTTTATGGATATTCAGATGCCTGGAATCAACGGCATTGAGGCTATGAAAGAAATAAGAAAAGCGAACAGCAACATTATTTTTATAATAATGACAGCCTATGACAAGTTTGATTATGCAAGGGAAGCTATCAACCTTGGTGTTCTTGAGTATCTAAATAAGCCAGCGGAAAAGGATAAAATACTTGATGTTCTTCATAGAGCCACAAATATTATTGATGAAGAGCGAAGAAAAAGAAGTGAAGATCTCCTTATCAAAGAAAAAATGGAGACTGTAGTTCCAATCATACAGAACGGTCTTATTTCAAATTTCCTTTTCAGAGAACATTTTGATGAAGATATAAGCAATTACAAATCGCTTTTAGAGATAGAAGATAGTTACGGATATATGGTAGTGATTATTGCTGGTAGGGAGCAGGTGGGAAACCATATGACGGGCGCTGTGGCAGCAGGTATTACAATTCAGAATATTTATCAGGAAATCAGACCAATTATTGAAAGCTATATACCGGGGATAATAGGTTTTGTTATGGCAAATAAGATACCGGTTCTTGTGACAAGAGATTCCGCTGGTTTCGAATATGAAGAACGTATTGAAATGATTGAGAAGGCAAGAGCTCTTGTAAGAAGGCTGTCAGAAAGATTTGATATAAATTTCAGAATCGGAATTGGTTCAGTTAAGCCACTTGAAGATATGTCAGTATCCTATAACGAGGCGTTATCAGTACTTATAGATACGACAGGAAGGGTAGGACATATTGATGACATTCCAATAGGTTGTAAATATGAGGAAGATTATCCTATTGATATAGAAAAGAAGCTTTTTGATGCGCTTCAAAAGGGAAGAATTCAAGAAACAGTTGCTATAGCTAATGACTTCTTTGATTGGATGGAGGAAAGTCAGCAGGATCATATTGATGATGTAAAGCTTAAAGTCCTTGAATTTGTTTTGTGGGCTGAACATTTAGCATATGAAAATGCCAATAATATGTACCATTTCAGATCTAGGACTTCGTATATGGCAGATGTAAGTTCTATGAATGATTTTCAATCATTACGTACATGGTTTGTTAACAAATTCAATGAATCGGTAATGAATATTTCAAAGAGAAGCGAGAATAGATCTGAATCTGTCGTTGAACGTGCAAAGAAATATATTGATGATAATTATAGAAAAGATATTTCTTTGGAGGATGTATCGCAGAAGGTAGATATTAGCTCATATTATTTTTCAAAGATATTTAAGGAAGAAACAGGCGTTAACTTTATAGATTATCTCACAAGGCTTCGTATGGAAGAGGCAAAAAGACTTCTTGAAGAGACCGATATGTCAATTAAAGAAGTATGCTCAGAAGTAGGATATTCAGATCCTAACTACTTCTCAAGGAACTTTAAGAAGTATGCAGGAATTACTCCTACAGAGGCAAGAGATGCAAAGAGGGCCAATTAGTAAATGAATAAAAGAAAAATTGTACGTAATTTAATAGTTATAATTACATTTATTGTAAGTATTAGTATTCTTTCTGGTTGTAGTGTTAAGAAGACAGAAGTTGAAAAGACAAATAACAAAAAAGAAGCGGATACGTTGGAAATTGGATTAAGTCTTGACTCTTATATTATTGAAAGATGGGAGAGAGATAGAGACGTATTTGTGTCTACTGCTAAGGAACTTGGTGCAGAAATAAATGTTCAGAGTGCCAATGGAGATATAGATGTACAAATTTCTCAGATAGAGTATTTTATAGAAAAGAATGTAGATGTAATTGTCGTAGTTGCAATTGATGCAGACAAACTCTCTTCTGTAATTAAACAGGCTAAGGACGCAGGTATTAAAGTAATTGCTTATGACAGACTTATAAGAAACGCAGATGTAGATATGTACATAAGCTTTGATAATGAGAAGGTTGGAACAATGATGGGAGAAGAAATTGCCAGTCATTATTCCAATAAAAAAGTAATTATGATATGTGGTGCTCCTGCAGACAATAATGTATCTTTAGTAAATGGCGGATTTGAAACCATCATGGCAAATCGTGGCATTGAAATAATTGATAAGACATTTTGTGAGGGATGGAAGGCAGAACTTGCAGCGGAATATGTAAATAAGCATATAGATCTTATAGCAAACGCAGATGCTATTATGTGCGGTAATGATGATATAGCAACAAATGTAATAAGAACATTGGCGGTTTATAGAAAAGCGGGTGCAATAGATATAGTAGGTCAGGATGCTGATTTGGCAGCGTGTCAGCATATCGTGGAGGGAACTCAGAATATGACAGTATATAAGCCGGTAGAAAAGCTTGCAAAAGAGGCTGCAAAATATGCTGTTGATTTTGCTAATAAAAAAGAAGTAGATGTGAATACAACAATAAATGATGGAACATATGATGTACCATATGTAGCTCTTGAGCCTATTAGTGTATATAAAGGAAATATTGATGAGATAATTATAGATAGTGGCTTCCATTCACGGGATGATGTATATCTGAACATATCAGAATAGAATATATTGTGCTAGTAAAAAATTGCTACACAATATTATGAAGACAAAATAATGCTATAAAAAACAAACAAGAATAATTGATGTTAGCAAAAATATACAGAAAGTCGCAAACATTTACTACTTCTTTTGTGATAAAGTTCTTCTTGTAGTAATTGTAAAGTATTTGAATGGGAGGAACAATTCAAATGAAGAAAAAAATCTTAAGCGCACTTTTAAGTGTAGCAATGGTAGCAACACTTCTTGTTGGTTGTGGTGCTAAGGAAGCAGCAGCTCCAGCAGCAGAAG
>JAUNIR010000124.1 GCA_030523345.1 Lachnospiraceae bacterium | reverse complement strand
ATATCTTAACAACATCCCATTAAAGCATTTCATATTACCTTTGACTTGTATCGTTACTGTTTCTTCGTTGCACGTTTCCAATGTCGACAAGCTCCACACTCCTAATAATTTGTCCTCTATGCAATCATCGAATATGTCCACAGCGCACCTGTCACTACACATCTGACTTTCCTTTAAAACTGATGAATATGCAGCACACTCAATAACGCATCTATCATGGTAATAGTAGGATGCAAATATGATAATAATTATTGCCGACATTATGCCTGGCATAAGTAAAGATAGTTCTATAGTTAAACTCGCCTTTTTCCTCATAAAACTAACTAACCTTCCAAATTTTATAAACCTATATACGTATTCCCTTAATACCAACAAATGCGTATATTACAAATCCGATCAATATAAATGGGGCAAATGCAAAAGAAAATGTATTATCTTGTTTTTTTATAAACTTAGCTGCTAATGCATACATACCTGATAACATGAATGAAATAACCATTATATATACTAAAGCTGTGACTCCAAACAATAACCCTGCAAAAATAAATATATAACCGTCACCCTCTCCAATACCAGAAGTCACCTTTGATATTACAAGTAATACAAGTCCTGGAATTGCCCCATTAAAATGCAATTTATTTCCATGCAAAATTACAACTATAATTCCTAATACTAAAATCAATATATTAATTTCGTGATTTCTTATATCAGAAATAGCACAGCTGATTAGTATGATTAGTGCGACTAATATCCGCAACGTGAGCATGGTCTTATACCTTCTATTTTACTTTTTCTTACCTTGATTACAGTTCTCTTAAGGCCTCCACACGTAAGTGTGTTGTGGTACTTGTCACCATCGCTAGTGACATATAATTTATTGTCAGAAAGACTTGGCTTACAATATATACATTGCTTATATTTCGCACCATTTTCATTTCTAAGTAGTTTAATATCATTTCCACTTATAGCATTGATTTTTAATCTTATATGCGAGCACTCTCTACTCATGTGATATACTGTTCCATTTTCTGTCATATATACATAATCTGTATAACTTGATCCATTAAGTCCATTAATGTATCCATTCCATGTATGCATTATTCTCTCAGATTTTATAGGAATATCACATAATCCGAATAGATCAAAAGGAATTGCTACATAATAGTTAACACATATAGATATTATTTCTTCTCCTGTAAGATCCGATTCAGAAAAATCCATCCCACTTCTTCCGTCTTTAATTATTCCAGAGTTTAATAGTCTTTCTCCAATGCCATCACAAATTTCTGCCTCAACATTACTTACAGTCACACTATCTGATTCATACTTACTTAACGCCACAGCTTTGAGTTCTTCACTTACTAAGGCATCTACTCTTCCTTTGACATAGTATAGTGTCGATATTGATGTAAGCATTAACATCATCATTAAAAAAACTGGCAATATTAAAGCCGTCTCAACTGTGAGAATACCTCTTTTTCTTTTACAGGATAAGGAAAACACTCCTATAGCATTTGATTTACACATATAAATTTCTATAAACTAACTTTAGCTTTTTGTTTTTTCACATTTTGGGGAAACGCAATTACTTGGTTAATAGTTACATAAAGATGTTCATTAAAGAACAAGACACTATAAGAGTGCTTTCCCTATCCTGCAATTAGTTGAGCGAGTAACTCTTAGTACACTCATATATTTTCCCAGTACTTGTTTTTGTATAAACTGTTACTGATATGTCTGATAGTAAATTGTTGAAGTCAAATTCTTCATATGAGTTTTCCCTCATATTTTTTCTAATGAGATGTATACAATAGTCCCTAAGCTCGTCATATGTCATATCATTAACTTCATCTTCTAATTCTTCGGCGTTTATATAATCTAATTCATCTGGGAACATTAAATACAAATACTCTTTCACTATCTCTTTATCGGATAAAGAGGCTGACATACCTTTTACATTTGTCATATAGCTGATAATCTGACTGAAAACAGACTCATAGTCATTGCTATTGGCGTATTCTGATGATTCCACTTCGCTTGAAATATAATATAATTGTTCATTTCCCGAACTATATCCTTTCAAATTAGCATCCATATATTGAGATAAGTGATTAATAAATGATTCGTCTCCACCATCTAATACACCTTTGTATGTAGTATCAACATATAAAAGTCCATATTTATCAAATAAGGGTTTATTATATTCTGACATGGCAGATTTAAGAGATATATCTGTTATATTTTCAATAGAATTTTTAAGATACGAAATTCTTGCACTTTTTACTGTTGCAGCTATTAGCCCGCATATTACAAGACATAATAATGATAGAAAAACCGTCACTTCCCCTGACTTTTTGAATCTACACATTATATTGCTGCAGAATCTTCTGCTATACGTTCAAATATAGTTCCAATAATCGTAGTGAGTTGATCTCTAAAAATCACAACCAATCCCACAAGAACAACGAAAAAGTCTACACACCCCTCAGAAGATAAGTAAACTCGGTACTTTATACACAAAACACAATTTATTTACTGTGGTATTTTTATATAAAAAAAGCCCTGGGAGCACCAACAACTCCCAGAGCCACTACAACTATTATCTTACCCTATGCAACAGGAATCGCATCCATCCATTCCGCTTTTCCCTTCTTGTTATTATCGACTACGCAATCCCAAATAGTTCCATCTTCGACCTTTTCAAAAGCAATCTTTGATTTTTTAGGATTATAAATTTCCTGTCCATCAACCATATGTCTAAATGCAAACAAACGATATTTGTTTCCATCCTCATCGCTAAAATGCGCTATGAGTCCATATGTATAACCTCTGCTATACCAAGTCCTAAAATCCAACTTCAATCTGTATGTACCTGGATCCTTGATTGTTTCATACAACTCCGCATCTGTGTTTGCTAATTCTTCTCCTGTTGTTAATACTCCATACTTGTTCATCTTAATTTCCTCCACTTCATTACTATAAATTTTTAATGAAATTCAATGCATCATCATAATTGCTTCCATCATCAATGGCGAGTTCGTTTTTACCTTCTTCAATAGCAACTCCGTCCACCTTAAGCTTTCTTGCAATTTTATCTGCTAATGCATCTATATCAATCACACCTTCAGCTGTATCTCTTCCTATATAATTAAGCACAGCTGCTACTACCATTTTTCTCGTACTATCAAAACCGTAATTTTTATGTTCCTGTAGCGCTCCCCAGACTTTCATTTCATCTGGGGAGTTCTTATAGAATCTCAGCGTTGTTTGAATCATCCTATACACCTACCTTATACTGGTGGCGCAAGAGTGCTTCATATCCCTTCGCATTTATAGACACATCCTCTATTACTCGAATATTTCTTTTTTCCTTCAGGAAGTTCTTTATAATAGATGCACCGCCACCGATAAATACAAACTCAGAAAGTTCAAAGCTGAATTTCAAAGCTCTTAAATTATTCATAATGTCATCAACATATCTGTATAACCCATCCTGGATTACCTTCAAATATTCAGGATTTATATTACTGGTTCCCTTCATCATTACTTCCTTGATCGTCTCTTCACCAGCTTCTTCATTAAATTTCTGTCTGAGGCTTTCTTCTATCTCGTTCATACAGGTAATGGCTCCCAATGATAAGCTCTTGCATCTGGCAACATCTGGACGACCATTAATTATCGGAAGAATATCTACTGTCCAGCTACCAACATCAATTACAATAGTTGACGTTCCAAATTCTCTCATCATACCTATTACGCCAGCATATCCCTGCGGATATACATCTACGCTAACCAGAAATATCGAATACGATTTACCTTCATATTTGAAGCTTAAGCGTCGATTTCTCAACATATAATTTGCGTAATCTTCCTTTTCCGCTCCCATTCTAGTAAGTGGAAGTCCTATTCCCAGTCTGACATTTGCTGTTGTAATATGCTCCTGCTTCATTTTCTCCGCAAGTCCAGCCATTGTAAGTACCAATGTGTTATCATTTTCAGTTTTGCTTTTCTGAATATCCATTTTAGGATTTCCCACAATATAATACTTACCGTTCCACTCAACACATCTATCAAGTATCGGTGGCTCCATTGTCATCACTCTTACACCTGATGAAAAAACAATATCACCAATCTTGGTGTTTCCATTTCCTACATCAATTCCATAAAATTTCTCGCTCATTTGATTCCTCCTATAAATTTCTAAGCATATTCAAATCTGATATATTTTGAGCTTTCCTTAACCTGCTCAGTTCCTTTTCCATTTCTGCAATTTGCATATCCTTCTGTAGCAATCGCTTCTTTAATAGCTCCACTTCCTTAATAAGTGATTTTTCAATAATCTGCTTCTGCGGTCTTACAAGCTCAGCACCAATTTGTAATTTCCTAGCATTTTTTAACTCTCTGCTAACCACATCATTTGTGTAAAAGAAGCTCCTGGACAATCCTGTATTCCTAATCAGATCACAAACTCGTACTTCTTCATTCTTGGATAGCATCCTTCGTATCTCTGCGATTGCCCTATCCTCTTTTTCCTTGCTTTCAACCAAATTCTGTTGAACCATAACATCGTAATTGTTCAAATTATCACCACCCCTTCATAATTTCTCTTAACTTGTCATCCATCTGATTTCTTGTATGTTTTGTTTCGCTAGTCATAATATTGCTACTGATTTTCCTGTAATTATGGACACTGCTCGTATTGGCATGTCCTAATAGCCTTGCTATTGTTTCATCACTTTCATGTAAATCTGTAAGGCGCTTTCCATAATTGTGTCTGAATATATGTGTTCCAACACCGAGCAGTCTTCCTGAATCATCACAAAGATTATTTTCCTGAACCATTACCATTAGCTGATATTGCAACCTACCATATTGCATAGGCTTATCCGGATCCGCATCAGATACAAATACATATTCCCTTTTTCCATACCTTGAATTGGTATATTCCATCGCTTTTTCAAGAAGAGCTTTTATATCTTCATTAATGGTTTTTTCATAATATCTGCGCGATTTAATTTGATATATCCTTATCATCAATCGACCATCATCATCTTTAAAAATGCAATCTTGCTTCAAAGTTAATGTTTCAGATATTCGCGTTCCCAGTAATTGATGCACATACATCAGCCTGGCAATCTGCTCATCCTTTGCGACTACAGCTTCATTAAATCTTTTTATTTCATCATCAGAGTAATATTTATATAAAGTATTAGGCGTAAAGCTTATATCTTCAGGCTGAAACAATGACACCAATTCACGTTTTTCTAATATTCTTGAAGCTGTCTTAAAAACTGTTTTTAAGTGACTTAATTCTTTACTGTAATTCTTTCTGCCGGTGGCTTCTGTATTGGTATGCACCAAATATCGTTCCATCACTTCTCTATCAACATCCTGCAAAGAATCAATTTCTGGGAACTCATTTGCTAGAAATTTACTAAATCGTTTTATAGCTGTTACTTCGGCAAATACAGTTCCAATCGCCTTTTGTCGCAAGTGCACATATAGGACCTGCTTCATTTCACTTTTTAATAATGCCTGGGGAATACTTGAAAACGAAATGCTTCTATATCCTCTTGTAGGATCTCCCCTTATATCAAATTCCAATCCGTTAAGAACCCATACATCGCTATCATAATTAAATGTATTTTCTTCTTGTTTATTAAAGTAATTCCATATTTTAAGTACATATGAGAGCACATCATTTTTTACAAAGGAATCTTTTCCAGATGCAGCTCGATATCTTTTATGT
>JAUNIR010000123.1 GCA_030523345.1 Lachnospiraceae bacterium | reverse complement strand
TAAGTATTCCGCTTTCTAAATCTGAATCAATCAAATCTAATACACCTTGATCATTCCACGCATCTGTTATACACATACGACCTGTGCTCATATAAGACAAAACATTATTAAATAATGATGTCCATCTAAAATAACCTGCTCTCTCATCAGATATTGGAGAATTCATATTTCCACCATATATAAACTGACTTGATACAACATTAGTCGTTAATGAATACGCAACACATTAACATTGCTACCATAAATCTTGATGCAATAGCTCTATATTCCACCTTGCCTGTTTCTTCATTAATAAGTTCTTTATTAATAAAATACACAAGCCCTATTACTGACATAAGGAACATAACAGTAAAATGACGGCCCATCATAAAGTCTCCACCAATATATATGATATAAACTCCATATAGTAAAATACCGAGTGCTAAATGTATATATCTGTATTTCTTTGTTAAAACTAATAATAATACTGCGATAAATGGTACAAGTAGTACTACAGGATCACAAATCATCGTATTAAGCACATACTGAATTCCTCTCACAATATAATCTCTCTTTGGTATATTTGTTCCAAGCTTTACAAATGCTGTATTTGGAACAAAGAAACCATAATAGAATAATGAAAAGAATTCCCACAATATGAAAGGCATAAGTCCTGATATACCAAGGCCTACCGCTTTTACAAAGCTAACTTCCCGCTTTGCTAAATATACATATAGAATCATAGGAACAAACATTAAAACAGCATCCATTCTCGTCATAGCAATTAATGAAATTAAAATCGCCATATATAACATTTGTTTTGCATTAAATGTTTCATTTTTAAAGTAAGCTTTTAAAAACAATGCTGCCAAAAAGAAAAGCATACTGTTTTCTAGTCCAGATGTTGTATAACTCATAAAGCTTATAGAGCATAGAAGTGTAAACTTTACCGCAAAAATCTGTACTACATCCTTACAGAAATCCTTCACTATTATCCAATATGCAACGGCTGAAAATATAATGCATATAAGTAATGACACTAAAAACATATGTCTTATGAAAAAATAGCCAAATGCTACAACAAGAGTGAACAACGGACATGAGGATGCAGTTGCTCTTTCTCCAATGTTATATACAAAACCATTTCCATCTACTAGATTTTTAGCCATCGCATATGCATGATATGCGTCATCGCTTTGCCATGCCAGTGCTGTCACTACTAATATGAAAATTATTAATGTAACAAATCTGTATTTATTTAATCTGTCTGAAAAGAACTCTGAAAACTTTTCTTTGATTTTATTCATAAATAACCTTTTCTAAACTATATTTTTTCTGCAAATTCGAGAGCTAGGTTTACTACTACGTCAGAATTATAGTGCTGCCACTCACCCCATCTTCCAAGACCATATACACCCTTAGATTCTGTATACTTTAATAGATCCTGCATTTTTTCCTGCTTTCCAATAGTATTAAGTGGATAAGCATAATCCATGATAAAATATGAATCTTTATCTTTTCCTGACTCTTTAAATCTTGTAAGATTAGTCTCTGTCCAGTATCCCTTTGAATTAGGACAGAAATTAGAACGAACTAAAATTCTGTGATAATCGAGTTCCGGATCTGGATAGTAAATCCACTGAGCTTCTGTTTCAAGAGTTTCTGGAACGTAGTTAATCACTACCGAACTGTGTTTAAGGCTCTTTATTTTCTCCTTAAGTTCATCTGTTAAGCCAGTTATCTCGTTGAAAGCTGTCCATGGCGATGTGTTAATGATTATATCTGCTTTGTACTTTCCATTTACTGTTCTTGTATCTAAATCAAGAGTTATCGCTTTCTCGTTATAAACTATTCTGTTTTCAAGCTTTTTAGCCATACGTAACCATAGCTCGCCATAGCCATACTTTTTAGGATAAAAGAACTCCGCATGTCCTGGTTGTGTTCCATATGCCTTTTTTTCAAGACAACTTATAAGTGTCTCATCAAAAGATACGTTAGGAAGTTTGTTAAGCCAATATGTACCAAGATCATTAAGATTTTCACCAAACATCTTCTGATTGTATGGAATCATGTAATCATCAGCTATTTTTTTACCTAACTTCCAATATATCCAGTCAACAAATTTCTCTGGCATTTCTATACCAAGATTGCATCCTGCAACAGCAATTGCTTTTAAATACTGTACCTGATCCTCTAACTTCATCTGCCAGATATTTGCTTCAATAGGACTTCCTATCATATTGTCATTTACAACAATTCTTGAGTCCCTTACATATCTATCCCATTCTGATTCCGGCATGAAATCAAATGCAAAATCAAGAACTCGAGGATTTCTAACATCCAGAAAATGTCCACCACCTATATCTAAAGGTGATCCATCGATATCTTTACTTCTGCAAAGTCCACCCGCTTCTGATTCTCTTTCAAGGACAAGAAAATCCTGTTCACCCTGCTGCATTAATTTGTTTGCAAGTGTTAGTCCCGCTGGACCTGCACCAATTATTAAATACTTCATACTTTTCCTTAATCTGCTTCTTTTATATATGTTGTCTTATTTTTATAATCATTAACATTTAAAGAATATTTACCATCCGATATTTCACTGAATCCCATAGTTTTATAAATATCCTTAACCATTGAATTTTTTTGTGTCTTTATATATTCGGATGTTAATATTTTTATTCCATCATTTTTGGCGGCTTCTACGAATTTATTGACAATAAACTCTTCCATTCCTCTCTTAAGTACTCTGCAGCTCATAAGCCAAGTATCCACAAAAGCCTCATCTTTTGATGTTTTTTTAATTATTACTACAGATACTAACCCATGATCTCCAAATTTATCTTTAAGAGTATAATAAAGTGTAATATATGAGTTATCTGATGCAATTCTTTCTATATCAGCTTCTGTATACCTTATTGTTCTTAAATTAAACTGGTTTGACCTCTGTGTAAGCTGAGCTATACGTGCAAATCTTACTTGCTCAAAGGCTTTCGCCTCACCAATCATTTCAAGATTATTAAGATAATCATCTATTGAAACAAATTCCTGCTCGAGGTTTTTTCTTTTTATTTCAGCCTGATACTGTTTTGTTCGATCCTTATCATCATTTGAATAAGATGCTGTCTCAAATAAATTTTCACCCTGTAAAAACGATAAATACGATGCTGGATCTTCTGGTAATTCCGGAACTGTTATTTCTGGTATCATTTCCCTGACAAGATTTCTTTCAAATGGATTATCATCAATAAATACGAGAGAATCCATTCCTATATTCAGATTTTTTTGTATATATCTTATATTACTTGCCTTATCTTCCCAGTTGGCAACAAACATAGAAAAATCATCAAGTCTTAAAACCATTTCTTCGTGTTGTTCGAACGGTTCCTTTGCAGTATCTTCATTATTCTTACTGCAAACACATAAAAGAATTCCCCTGTCTTTAAGTTGTTTTAACCATCTTTGGAAATCAGAAAATGCATGACCACTTCCAAGCTCACCTATTTCTATTCCACCAAGACCATCATCACCAATAACTCCACCCCACAATGTATTATCAAGGTCGAGTATTACACCCTTTTTAAATGATCCCCTAAGTGACTTAGTAATATCAGCTACATTTTTTGATATACATGCTATTGCATCAAGACTAACTGCCATCTTAGAACTGTAATACAAAACAGAATCGTAAAATTGATCAATACCCATCCTTATTTGTATAGACAATAGGTCAAGAGGATATACATTCTTCCTTTCTAGCATGGCTTCTTCTAAAAGAAAATTCAATTTTCGGATTTGATAAATAAATGCATCATCAACTTTAGAAGAATAGTTACCAAATGCACGATCGTCTATTTCTGTAAAATTTGGCTGTATAACTTTTGCAGAGCAATTTCTTGCAATCATATCCCAATATGATTCTATTTTTTTTATCATATTCTCTGCGAAAATAGATCTTAATGAGCTGTCTAAATCAAGAAATTCTTCGTAAATCTTATCTGTAGAAATATATAGAACAATAAGTTCTGGGGCAAAAGCAAAAGTTTCAGATGATTTATCAAGGAGCTGAGCATCTATCTGATTATAATCAGCATCAAATACAGAAGCGTTAATTCCTTCAGCCTTTAATGCACCTTTAATACCTAATGAAAAGAGCTGTGATGCAACATTAGATAAAACTGCTACTTTATATTCTTTTCCTTCTACATTCTTTTTTGATGTTTTCTTAAGTTCACTAAATGAAAGCATTTATTCAACCCAAAAAAGCTATGACATAATCATAGCTTCGCATTTTTTATATTATTATCCTTGTATAAATGGACATTTATCTATAACCTCAATCTATAAACCACACCATGCATATGCATAATCTCTAATATTTTACCATAATTATGTAAATTAATCGACTTTTTATTAAAAATTATTGCATCCTATACATTATCTTCCCACCATTCTCTTTTAACCATTTATTCCATTTATGATATTCAGGATATACTCTTAATACCTCTGCATAAAATCTTTCTGAATGATTCATTTCTTTTCTGTGACAAAGCTCATGAACTACAATACTGTCTATTACCTCAGGTGGTGTGAGCATTAATAAACAGTTAAAGTTAAGATTACCCTTTGAGGAGCAACTTCCCCACCTTGTTTTTTGATTTCTTATGGTAATACGGCCATAAGTTACACCTATTAATTTTGAATAATATTCAACCCTTTTAGGAATATAATCCATTGCCTTTGCTGCTAGCTCTTTTATTTCCTCATTAGAAAGCTTATCAATACCTTCGTATTCTTTCTTTTTGTTATCATATTTCTGCAAATGTTTCATAATCCATTTTTCATTTTTGACAACAAATGCATTTATTTCTTTATTCGTAGCCCATTTAGGTGCCCTAATAGTAAGGCCTTTTTCATTAATTTCAAGACCAAGATTTTTTCTATTACTTTTTATTAATCTGTACTTTATTTCCATAAGAACTCCCTTTTCAACTATAATATTATAAATCACACATACATAAAAAGGTACAAATTCCATACCTTGCACATGTAAATAAATTAATATAAAATCCCCTATAAGATGTGTAATTTCAACAAATGATGAATATGTTATTTTTTAAAAATAATACATAGTATGAATTGGAGATTAACGTGAATATTGTAACTGTATCCGAAATGAAAGAAATAGAACGCTTGGCTAACGAATCTTTACTCTCTTACTATTGCATGATGGAAAATGCTGGTAATCGTAGTTACGAACTAATTATATCCGAGTATCCAGAAACAAATTCTTTAATTATTTTTTGTGGTAAAGGAAATAATGGTGGCGATGGTTTAGTAGTCGCAAGACTTGCAGCCAATGATCATAAAAAGGTGCACATTATATTGGTTGAAGGTATTCCAGTTACTGAAGATGCACTAACAAATTACAATAAACTTCCAGATTCTGTTGAAATATCTCATATAAATGAAATTGATGAAAAAATTATAGATATGATTTCTGATAAAACAGTTATAGTGGACGCCTTATACGGAACAGGATTTCACGGGGAGTTAAGAGAAGAAGGCAAAAAAGCATGTAATATTATCAATTCAATTAATTGTCCTATTATATCTCTTGATATTCCAAGTGGAATAAATGCAGATACAGGATTTCCATGCCAGGATGCTGTAAAAGCAACAATTACTGTTGTATTTCACGCATATAAAAACGCACATATAAAAACACAAATCTGCGGTCAATGCAAATTAGTAGATATTGGTATAGATAAGAATAAAATCTAATTTTCCTCCAAAAAACACAATAAAAAAAGGACTTCTATAAGCCCTTTTGAGTAGCGGGGATAGGATTTGAACCTATGACCTTCGGGTTATGAGCCCGACGAGCTG
>JAUNIR010000018.1:24400-33470 GCA_030523345.1 Lachnospiraceae bacterium | reverse complement strand
AGGGTAATAAGACTTACTCTTACGATGATTTGTTTGACTTTGGTGGGAGAAAAAAAGCTAAATAACGAGGGAGATTATGTACGTATGAATGGATTATAGAATGAAGTGATTTCTTAAAGTAAGTTCCAGATAGGGATGGAATTTAAGTTTAAAAATAATATTTTTTAATATGTCAATTATTAGAATATTTTAGTAACCAATTAGTGACCATTCAGTGTGTTATATTTCAGGCATAGAAAACAAAACAAACAATTTTTCTTAAATAGAAAGCGAGGTGTTCTTTATGATGAACAGAATATGCAAAACAAATATTATTAAGAGAACTTTATTAGCAGTAATGGCTGCAGTTACATTGTTTACATCAGCTGTATTGCCATCACAGTCAGTATATGCTTCTTATCAGGGTGGCGGTTCGGACGCAGTTTCCAGAGCAGAAAGCTGGGTCGGAACAGCAGAAGGTCAGGCTGTTATTGATCTGATTCTTTCTGCAACAAGTGACCATGCGATAACCGTTGACTGCTGCGTAAGATTGCAGAAATTTTATATAATAAAATTGGACCGTAAAGGTAGTTTTGAATATCTTATTTTGCAGGCATATATAAAAGAAGTCATTACACAGGACGAATATATTGCCGCAAAGGAGTATTACATGAAAATAAAATAATAATGCAGATGGTCTCTCTGGTATCAAGGAAGCTATTGGAGCAGCTTAATTCCACTTGTAGAGTACATAAAGTCAGAGATTTTTGCAGGAGAAAGAGTTAAATCTCAAGAGCTTGTAGTAGATTATGTGCATAATATATTGTCATTATGTGATTTATCATCAGATGATGCGGTATTGGAAATAAAGACAAATAATATAGACATAGAAAACTATAAAGAGCAACTATATTATGAATCTAGGGGTAGAAGATGCTTCCATATGGGATTAAGATGGTGCAGAAACGATGAAACATTTTCAATAGAATCACTTGTATTTATTATTTCAGAAGTGTTTGTAAAAGATAGTGGGATTACAATAGGTGAATGGAAGTCAAATAAAAGAGAGTTAAATCGAATAGCAAATCAGTTAAAACTTCAAAAGTTTTTAGGTGGTAAACCGATTAGAATATTGGACTATACTAATACTATAACAGACATATATGTCGAGTGTTTAGAATGTGGTCGACAATGGAATACAACATATCAAAGGATAATGTCAGGAAGCATAAAATGTGAAAAGTGTGATCCTAAAATAGTTAAGCCGCGAAAAAGTCGTGCAAGTGGACTTACAGAGGAACAAAAACTTCAAGAAAGATTTAGCAAATACAAGGAAAAATTATATGCAAGAAGCAATGGAACGATTACTGTAGACTCATACACTGGTGCAAAAGACAATTTGAATGCCAAATGTAATGTATGTGGTTATCAATGGTCTCCTCGTGCAGATCATTTGATTGATAGAGTGAAGTGCCCTTGTTGCAACAAAAGAACAAAGAAATAGCTTCATAAAAGCCCGCTCGTGTAATATAGGATAGGAACAAAAAGCAATGTCAAAGAATAGTGATAGGTGTATGGTATCACAAAGACCAGACCTTATTAAAGAATGGGATTTTGAATTAAATAAGGATTTATCACCAGATGAGATATCTATTGGTAGCAATAAAAAAGCATGGTGGAAGTGCGAAAAGGGACATTCATGGGATGCAGTTATAGCTAACAGAAGTCGTTCATCTGGCTGTCCTTATTGTTCTGGTAGAAAGGTATGTGATGATAATTGTCTTTCTACATTATTTCCTTTGATTGCAAAAGAGTGGGACTATGAAAAAAATGATAACCTTTCGCCAGAGACAGTCACATGTGGAAGCAATAAAAAAGTATGGTGGAAATGCGAAAAGGGTCACTCATGGAAAGCAACTATTGCGTCACGTGTTAGCGGTTGTAGATGCCCAATTTGTCAAAATCGAAGGTGCCTTAAAGGGTATAACGATCTTAAGTCTGTGTGTCCTGATTTGATGAAGGAATGGGATTATGAAAAAAATGTAAATATACAACCTGATGAGATAGTGTATTCAACAGAAACTAAAGTATGGTGGATATGCGAGAAAAAACATTCTTGGAAGGCCACTGTTTATTCGAGGACAAGTAAAAGCCAAGCAGGCTGTCCTTACTGTTCTGGCATATATACCTCTAAAGAAAATAGCTTAGCAACATGTTTCCCTAGAATAGCAGAATTATGGGATTATGAAAAAAATAATGGGCTAATTCCAGAAAATGTCGCCAAATTCAGTGGAAAGAGAGTATTTTGGAAGTGCGCAAAAGGACATGAATGGGCTGCTATAATAAGTGATTTGACAGCATTGGAATTGGGGTGTCCTTTTTGTTCGGGGAAAAGGGCAAGTGAAGAAAATAATCTTGCTTTTATGTTTCCAGAATTATTGGAAGAGTGGGACTATGAAAAAAATATAGATATTAGCCCGGAGAAGATTCTCCCACATAGCCAGAAAAAGGTATGGTGGAAGTGTTCTAAAGGACATTCATGGAATGCTGTAGTAGGAAACAGAACCACAAATGGTGCTGGATGCCCATTATGTAATAACAAAAGCACGTCATTTCCAGAACAAGCAGTGTTTTATTATATAGAGAAAGTGTTTACTGATGCAATCTCTCGCGATGTTGAAGCTATAGGTGCAGAATTGGATATCTATATTCCAAGTATTAGAACTGCAATAGAGTATGATGGATTTAGATGGCATAATTCACAAGACGTGAGAAGGAGAGAAATAAAAAAAGATCAGCTATGTATATCAAAAAGTATAAAATTAATTAGAATAATAGAAGCTGGTTTAGACAATTTTCATAATGATGAAGTTTATTGTGTTTATGTGAAAAAGAACAATCATGCTGAACTTGAAAATACTATCAGAGATATTTTACATAGAGTGGCTCCTAGTTCAAGTATTGTTATTGATTTAAAAAAGGATATTTCACGAATAAAAGAGAAATACATTCAATTAGAAAGGGAAAATAGTTTAGGGGTGAGATATCCGGGAATTGCCAGTGAATGGGATTGTGAAGAAAATGAAAAACTGACTCCTTATATGTTTTCATCAGGTTCAAATCACAAAGCATGGTGGAAATGTACCAAAGGCCATAAGTGGCAAGCTGCAATTGTATCAAGGATTACAACAGGAAGTGGTTGCCCATATTGTGCTAAGAAATTAGCATCTAAAGATTACAATTTAGAAGCATATTTTCCTGATATTTCTAAAGAATGGGATTATGAGAAAAATGGTGACGTATTACCAAGTCAAATGACTCCTTATACGAATAAAAAAGTATGGTGGAAGTGTGAGAAAAATCATGAATGGATAATGGCTATATCACACAGGACTAAAGATAATTGTAATTGCCCATACTGTTCGGGCAGGCGGGTATCGGAGGAAAATAATCTTTCTGTTTTATATCCTGAAATAGCAATGGAATGGGATTATTCAAAAAATGGTGAGTTATCACCAAGGGATATCACGAGAGGCAGTACGTATTCTGCATGGTGGAAATGCTCTAAAGGGCATAGCTATGATATGCAAGTTGTTCACCGTACAAATATGGGATATGGTTGTCCATATTGTGCTGGAAAGCGAGTTGCAAGAGAAGAAAGTCTTGGTGTATTATTCCCAGATTTATTGGAAGAATGGGATTTTGCAAAAAATATAGATATTACACCATTTGAAATTCTTCCATACAGTAGTAAAAAAGTGTGGTGGAGATGTGAGAATAATCATTCGTATAATGCAAATGTGTCAAATAAAGTTGCTAATAATACGCAATGCTCATATTGTTCAGGTAGAAAGGTTTGTGTGGATAATTGCTTGAGCACAACATGTCCAGAAGTTGCAGAACAGTGGAATTATGAAAAGAATGGTGAAGTGACTCCAAATGATGTTACGAAGGGATCACATATGAAAATATGGTGGAAATGCCCGAAGGGACATGAGTGGGAGGATATGGTTTATCACAGAACGAGAACAAAAAATCATCCTTGTCCAATTTGTATGAAAAGATCCCTTAATGTATGATGCGAGATGAAAGAGTATATATCATGAGAAAACAGAAAATGTATTTACTTGTTTTTATATTCAGTTGCTTGTTTATCTGTGCAGGGTGCAATAAAAAACAAAATGAAGCTACAAAAGAAGCTAGCGCAATAATAATTGAGAATACAATAGATACAGATAGCTTGCAACCGGAAACAACAATTATTGATCAACCGGAACAGGTCACTGAGGAACTTGAAGAGCTTATAATATCTGATGCATATGTACAGATACTAGATAAAGCATATGATATTATTACAACTAATGAAACGGATTTCCTAGTAGAAGACGGTTGGACCGGGTTAGTTGAATCAACTCAGGGCAGACCTATAGAGGAATGTGTTGCGAAAATAGGATATACTTTAATAGATATAGATAATAATGGCACAGAAGAACTTGTTATTTCCGATGATGGAGAAGAAGCCTGGGCTAATAGAATCCTTTCAGTTTATACTATGCACAATGATGAGGCTGTGCAGATAGTTGATGGATGGGCTCGTAATAGATACTATTTATTAGAAGACAATACACTCTATAATGAGGGCTCGGGTGGCGCTGCATATACCATTTGGGGTACGTATAAAGTATCTGAAGATGGACTATCTCTTCAAGCTATGGATACTTATTTTACAGATTTTCACGATGAGAATACGCAAGAAATAAGTTGGTTCCACAATACAACAGGTAGTGTAGATATAGCTGAAGGTGAATGGCTTGGAACAGATGAAGAAAATTCTTTATTTCCATTGATGGAACAAATGCAGGAAAGAGTGAGAGACCTGGATTTAATATATTTTGTTGATTATCCAAGTGAGAGAGCAAAGTATCAGTACTAATTGGTAAAACTTCAAACTATTTGAAAGAATTGACAACATTATTGTCAAATGTTATCATTTGAACATAAAAGGGTGCTACCAGTAACGGTTAGCCCTACATGATTTTATTGATGTAAAAACACCGCTAAAATTTTTTGCAGGAGCTTAGCGGTGTTTTTGTGTGTTGTCTTTTCCAGTAGTATATCCGATACCATAGCATGTTAGACATAAGCCAATAATGCCGATGATAATAGCAATATCCGTTGGTGTAAGCATATGTATCCCCCCTCTCTCATAAGAATACCAATGAATGATATCTGTGATAAAAGAGGTCACAGTCCTCTGGGGCGAGGACTAACCGCTACCGAACTCCCCAAGTAGCACCTTGCATAGCATTATAACAAATCCTGATATAAGTTACTATTCTCATTTTATAAGTTATGGCAAATCGGCAATTCTGCCAAATATCAGACGATAAAAAACGTAAATAGTGCGTTTGTTAGAGGCTAATTTATGCATTTTTAACAATAACGTAATGTCACAGATTCTGATTAAATAACTCCGCCTCTAGTTTATCCCAGTCATAATCACGTTCATTAAATCTCTGAATTTGTATTTTAGAGTTCCTATTAGGATTGAGATTTGAATCACACGTTTGTCACACGTATGACATTTGATATATCGGAAGTGGCGTATTTTCAATACATTTTAGTTAATGGTTTCGTTCGATTCCGGTCTGCGGCAGTGGAAAAACCTCGATTTTGTCGAGTTTTTTTTATTTTAACTTGTGGTCACGTCGCGGACATGTTGTGAACACTGTTGAGGCGACTCTGAGGCTGTCATTACGTATGAATTCCACAATTTTCATATTTTCATCCGTAGCGCGGAGAGATTGTGGTTGCGATTATAATAGAGATTGATTTGGCGCACGTTTTCACGAGTGACGGACTATTTTGTTTTTTATCTAGCGTATTATGTTATCATTAATATGAAAATGATAGATGTGCTTTGAGGATCAGAATAAGTAAATCCAAATCCAAAAAAAGTGGAAATTGCTATAAATAATTATCGTTGCAAAATAATCAGCTCCGTTGACATCAAACTTAAAGCTTGCTAGCATTCCCTTATAAGTCAAAAATATGGTTAGTATGTTGTATTTGTAAAATAATGAGGACTTTTAAATGATAGAAAAAGTACTTGATTTTTATACCACTAGTTCAAAAGATATCACTGGAAAAACTAAAATCATGGTGTGTTTTCACGAAACTGAACCAGAGCTTTTTATTCAGTATGCCCGGCCTGAATTAATGAAATTCTGTGATAATGCAGCTCTTCTTTACCCACATGACCAGATAGGGCTCGTTGATAATGAAAAATATCAAAATTTGATTATTGACCTTGTCTCTGAAATGAATGGCTTGTTCATATGCGTAACTAAAAAGCTACTCGATAGCCCGAACAGCTATGCCAAGTCATTAATTAATACAGCCGTTGATAGTAATATACCAATTTTGCCATATTTCTGTGAGCCTGATCTCTTCCGTTCATGGAATGAATATCTTGAATACCAGGGCATAGATCCTTTCAGTAATGATCCCACTCAGATTTCGTACAATATAAAGATAGCTAACTGGATTGAACATATCACACCCGTATCTAAAGATATAGTGGACAATATATGGAAAAGCTTTAACAGCAAAATCTTTTTAAGCTACCGAAAACTAGATCGCAAATATATAAATACAATCATGAAGAATATACATGATGATGCCAGAACAAATTCGCTTTCTTTTACTGGCGTATGGTATGATGAAGCCTTGACACCAGAAGGGAAGTTCTGGGATATCATTAAGCAGCAGATTGATACCTGCAATCTTGCAATCATGCTTATTACACCGCACACATTTGAACATGCTGATGATGGCAGTGATAACTTTGTTATATCTAGTGAGTATCCTGCTTTAGAGAAGTCAGGAAAAACTATAATTGGTATACTTACGCACGATGCGGATAAAATTCTTGCACGTTCAGTTTTTCCCGCAATAAAGAATTACGTTTTCATAGAGGAGGCTTTGGAACTTCGTCAGCTTATTCTTTCTGCAATATCAGAAGATGCCCAAACTGTAAAAATGACGGGTGATAACCTTTATAACACTGCCCTGGCATATTTAAATGGTATTGGAGCAGAAATATCCATTGACAATGCTGTATATCTGCTGAATGAGGCAGTCAAAAATGATAACCATACTGATGCACGTCGGAAATTAATAGATATTCATTTTAGCGAAGACGAACGTGCAAAGGGCGAAGATGGCTATTTTGATACCAAATTAGGTGGAAATATGCAGCTTGAAATTATCGTTAGTGCAATGTCAGCACTTGACGCTGATTCAAGCACTGACAATATTTGTAATGTCTTTAATGAATATATTATTCTTATACGACTATACAAATCCTGTGCTGACCAGGAAAGCCTGAAAAGGGCTCTCGATATAGCCATTATATGCATGGATTGGATTCATGATTTTGAAAAAAAATCTTCATTTGATGAACTTTTCCAAAAATTCTCAGGCTATGTAAATATTGAAATTGGTGAAATTCAGTATATGCGTCATATTTTCAGAGATAAAAATGCACAGTGGCGGGAGCCTGGTGCAATCTGGTATCTGGCATTAGGGATTCCTCTACTACAACAATTTATCGATGAAAATGATTCTTCTACAGATGATTTGCATTTAATCATGAAAGCTTATGACATACTGGCTGATTCCTACTACAGACAGGGTAGTTTTACAAAGCAATGCAGCACACTTTTGGATAAAACAAATTTTGCCAAATCTTATACTCAAAACGAAATGGATCGTGCACAGATTTTAGCCCGCGCTGACTCCTATTTTAAGTTAGGAGAAGCTTATATGATGTGTAGCCTGTCAGATATCCCAAAAGCTGTCGAGACCTTTGCTAAGGTGCGAGTACTTCTTGATGATGCTCAAAATCTTCTTGACGATATTCAGATTACAAAACGTTGGGTACATTTTTATAAAGCCTTTGGAAACACCATGTTATGCCTAATGGATATTTCAAAAACCAACGAAGAACGCAGTAAATGGTATCAAAGTGCATTATCTGAACTGGATAATGGCATATTAACGCTCGACATATATCTAAGTTCTCACAATAAGTCAAATGAAGTCGCACTAGCAAAATACCTTTACGGAGTAATGTTACTAAACATATTCCGTGCACACAGAGTTAATAACGATTCTGACTCTAAACTACTGGATCAGGCAATGAATTGCATAGGTCCTTACGCTGAAGGAAGTTCTGACTATGATGTGATGCATAATCTATATAAACTTCAGCTTGAAATTCTGAGTAATATTATTTCAGTTATTTTTGAAAACCCATCAGAGGCTGATGCTGATGATATATATCAGACTCTGAGATGGATAGATTCTAAAACAAATGAAATTGAGAAGGACACCCGACAACATAATGATTATTGGCTTGCAATTGATAGACTGGAATTCTACTCCATGAAGGCAGGTCTGCTGCTTAATACAATAAAATTAAATAATCCGTCTATTCCGATCAATACGATTATTCGAGAATTACGCGATACTTTATATATTGCTGAAAGTCACGGACGGAATCTATTAAAAAACGCCTCGTCAGAGCCTGACAGGGTTCTATTAGGGGCTTTATGGCAACTCTCTATTAGACAGTGCAAATTCTATGAATATATCGGCGATGAGGCATCTATGTATGAAGCAATTCAGAAATCTGGTGAACTTGCTGAATTAATCAAAAACAGTTGTCGCAACGATTACATGTGCTAAATGTAACCGGCCATCATTTCAAGAAAGCACTCAATTTACCACTAGTACAAGCACATCTTGATAACATTAAAAAAGTGGTAGAAAACTGATCAAATTCAAATTTAGTAACATTGAGATACTTATGATTGTCTGTAACCCCTAAATATATTTTATAAGTGTTTTTCTTACTGCGCCTTTTCCTGCACTAAGCTCTTCGTACATCATGAGAGCCTTTCGGCCAAGTGAATCTGCAAATAAATCAACACCAAATACATCCGTTCTTTTAAGTACCTGTTCCTTTGGAAGCTTCATGAGTTCCTCAAGAAGTGGGTCTGGGCTTAACGTAATAGGATTCATGTTG
>JAUNIR010000018.1:0-24390 GCA_030523345.1 Lachnospiraceae bacterium | reverse complement strand
GTCTACGCCATCGAGATATCTTAAATAGCCAGCTATTACAAGAGGAACTATTACAAGATCATCTGTAGAGAGTTCATCGTTTAATCTATAAGCCTTAATTGTTTCTCCAAATCTGATTGGAAGCTTCTGCGATGTATCACAGGCAATTCTCTGAGGTGTATCTGGCATAAACGGATTAGGAAGTCGTTTATTTATTACTGTATCAATAAATTCCTTTGGTGATAATACCTTTGGATCTACTACAACCTTAATGCCTTCTTCATAACCAAGACGTTCAACCATCTTTTTAAGTAAAGGATCTTCCATTTCATCGTGAATTGATGTATATCCAAGAATACAGCCATATATTGCAAGACATGTATGAAGTGGGTTAAGGCATGTGCATACCTTCATTTTCTCTGTCTTATCAACTGTTTCTCTATCAGTATAAATAACACCGGTCTTGTCGAGAGGAAGCTTTCCATTTGGAAATAAATCTTCAATGACGAGGTATTCAGTTTCTTCAGCATTTACAAATGGCGCTATGTATGTATTCTTTGAGGTAATAACATTTTCAAGATCTTCAAGGCCATCGTCCCTAAGCATTTTTTCAATATTTGCGTCTGGTCTTGGAGTAATCTTATCTATCATAGAAAGTGGGAACGAAACCTTGTTTACATCATTAATGTAATCCAGAAATCCGTTTTCAAATAAACCATCCTCAATAAACTTTTTCGCTATGTCTTCGACAGCTTCGTGAAGCTTATCTCCATTATGTGAGCAATTATCCATACTTACAAAAGCAACGGGGTTTTGACCGTTTACATATCTTTCATATAAAAGCTTTGTAACTTTTAACATATATGAAAATGTTTTATAACCCTTTTCTGTAATAGTAAAACTTACCATTTTTAGGGAAGGCGCCCTAAATATTGCTTTAAGTCGCTCAATCTCGAGTTCATTGTCTTCATCAAGCATAACTGATTCAACAATAGAGCCAATGATTGTTTTTTCAACGCAACCATCTGCTTTAAGAGTCACAAGAACTGATAAGTCATCATGAACTCTGTTCATTTTCTTAATAATTTCATAATCGTATCCTTCCGCAACTATAAGACCTTTATTAATAACATTGTTATTTAATAAATCATCCATCATTTTTGCTTGGAATGCTCTGAAAATATTACCAGCACCAAAATGTATCCATTCAGGAGCCTTTACTGTGTTTTGCTTAACCTGTTCTCTGTCGTATTTTGGAAGTGCATAGCCCTTTTCTTCCCATGACTCTTTATTTAATAATCCATCATTTGTAAGTATCATATTTTTCCTCGATATATAAGATTAGCTCTTTATAAAATGCCAAAAAGGCACGAATTCGTGCCTTTTTATTTGTTTGATTTAACAATAGCTTCCCATAATCCATTAAGGTATGTTGCACCAAGGGCTCTGTCATAAAGTCCATAGCCTGGCATTGCAACCTCATCCCAAATCATTCGTCCGTGATCAGGTCTAATAGGTCCTTCGAACCCTATGTCATAGAGTGCCTTCATTATTTCGTATAAATCAAAACTTCCATCTGCTGATAAATGTGCCGATTCTTCGAAATCATCCTGCGAATTAAACTTTAGGTTTCTCACATGTGCAAAATGTATTCTTCCCTTTAACGATCTAATCATATCTGGTAAATCATTTTCAAGATTTGTTCCATATGAACCCGAGCAGAACGTAACTCCATTGTGTGGATTATCTACCATCTTCATCATACGATGAATATTTGACTTATTTATAATAATTCTTGGCAATCCAAATACAGACCATGCTGGATTATCTGGATGTATTGCCATATTAATATTATATTCGTCACATACTGGCATAATTTTTTCAAGGAAGTACTTAAGATTTTCAAATAGTACTTCATCTGTAACATCCTTGTATGATTCAAAAAGTTCCTTAATTCTAGCCATACGCTCAGGCTCCCAGCCAGGTAGCATAGCACCATTTGCATCACCATTAATTGAATCAAACATTGACTCTGGTGTTAATGCATCAATCGCTTTTTGAGAATATGCTAAAACTGTTGAGCCATCCTCTCTCTTTCTTGCGAGCTCTGTTCTTGTCCAGTCAAATACAGGCATGAAATTGTAGCAGACTAAATGAATATCTTCCTTACCAAGATTCTCAAGAGTATTAATATAGTTATCTATATAAATATTTCTATCAGGAGTTCCGATTTTAATAGCATCATGAATATTTACAGATTCAATGCCTGCAATATGAAGACCAGCTGCTTCAACCTCTTCTTTAAGAGCGTGAATCTCTTCTTGTGTCCATAATTCCCCTGCTTGCTTATTATAAAGAGTTGTAATAACCCCTTTAACTCCAGGAATCTGTCTTATTTTCCAAAGTGGAACTGTGTCATATGCACTTCCATACCATCTAAATGTCATTTCCATTTTCAATTCTCCAATTTAAACTCTGAATCGCTCCAAAAACTTTTTACATAAATACAGTGTGCTATTCTGTATCTTAAACATAAGTATTTCATATAAAAAATAATATATCAATAGTGGAACAAGTGAACCATAACCAAGTATAATAGAAATATAAGAGAATACGTATATTATAATAAGTATTATTCAATGTCTAATTCTGAGTTTATTAGAAAGGAAGGCTTATGACTGAAATAATTCAGATTGATACTCACACATGGATATTTGAAGATGGTTTTGTAAGATTCTTTTTATTAGAGGGTGTAGACAAAGCAGCAATGATAGACAGTGGGGTGAACTCTGCTGATGCTTTGGCAATTGCAAAAACGATTACGGATAAACAGATAATATTACTAAATACACATGGAGATGGTGATCATACGTCGGGAACAGGTGCATTTTCAGAAATACATATGCATTCTGTTGACTATATTAACTGTGGTATGGCGGTCAAGTATCCAGAAACGACGCTTGTTGAATTAAATGATGGAGATGTAGTAGAATTGGGCAATAGGCCAATAAAGGTGGTCTATATTCCAGGTCATACAAAAGGTAGCCTTGCATTTTTAGATGTGAACAGTAAGACACTTTATGCCGGAGACTCGGTTCAGAAGGGGCACATCTATATGTTTGGAGAGCATAGGGATGTAGAACAGTTTGAAGCATCTCTTGAAAAGCTTATTGAAATAAAGGATGAGTATGACAGAATTTACGCATCTCATGACGAATGTGAGATTCCAAAAGACTATGCAGAAAGAGTAAGAGAAGCGTGGATTCAGGTGCGAAACGGATGCGTGCCATATGAGATGATAGATCTTTTTGGAAATAAAGTTAGATCTTATACTACAGACATTTGTGGTTTTTTTATGGAATAATACCAACAGATGATTATTGTATAACTCAAGGCATTGTGAGACAAATCTCATGATGCCTTTTGAACATAAACGTTCGGGTGTTTTGGAACGAATATTAGTGGAGAGAAAGTAAGATGAGGAATAAAAGAATGAAATTAGTATTTCTTTTAATTATTATATTAGCTATTTTGATGTGTTTCGTTTTTATAATTTTTCCGCCATCTAAAGGAAAAATTCCTGCATTTAAGGACGAAAATGGGAACAAATTAGAAAACAGTATTGCAGAGAAATGCTATGTTAATGCAGACGGATGTGATATCGGTATGATTCTACTTTCGGAAAATGCTAATAATCCCGTACTCCTTGTATGTGGAGGAGGACCAGGGATTCCGGAGTATTTATTGGAATATATGTATCCATCTGTTTTACCAAAATTATTCACAGTCTGTTATTTTGATTATAGGGGAACAGGATTATCTAGCGATAAGAATAGTAGCGCCGATGTCATGACAACAGAGAGATATCTTGAAGACGTGCAGATTGTTACTGATTATTTACGTGATAGATTTGCAAAAGAAAAGGTTTACATAATGGGGCATTCTTTCGGTTCATATATTGCAATTAATACTGTAAAGAATCATCCGGAGAAGTACGAGGCTTACTTTGCTATGTCTCAATGTACTAATCAATTAGAATCTGAATATATTGGATATGATTATATGAGGGCGCAATATGTGAAGATGAACAATGCTAAGATGGTTAAAAAATTTGATAATTGTCCGATCAGAGAATCTGATGAAATGTATGAAAAGTATTTTTCGTCTTCGTTACGTGATAGTGCTATGCATGAGTTGGGTGTTGGAACTACACGGGATATGGATTCTGTTATTACGGGAATATTTTTGCCGAGCTTACGATGCACAGCATATACGTGGGGAGAAAGAATTAACCTTTGGAGAGGAAAAATCATGTCAAACCGCTTCAGTGTAGTAAAGGATTCCAATGGATTTAATGCATGGGAGAATGTGGATTCTGTGCAGATTCCGATATATTTTTTTGCAGGGAAATATGACTATACATGCAACTTTGAACTGCAGAAAGAATACTATGAATACATTAAGGCACCGGCAAAGGAATTCTATGTATTCGAGAACTCAGCACATAGCCCTATATATGAAGATCCGGAGAGAGCTACAGAAATATTCAAAATGCTTATTAACTAGCTTATGAGGATTATTTTGAAGATTGAAAGACTGTTTAATGAACTAAAAACGAAAGAAATAATATGCTGGGGAAGTGGAAAGCATTTTAAGAACATTACCTATCCTTTTTTGTGTAAAAGTGGCTTAATAGAGAGACTTGGTGGATTTTTAGATACAACTGGAAGTGGAAAAGTAGTTCTTGACGGCAGGCAGTATGACAGGATAAAAAAATCAGACCTTTATTCTAAAAATGCTGAAAATTTAGTTATTTTGATTGCGGTAACAGGATATAGGGAAATTCAGTCGCAGCTTTCAGCTGACCCGTATTTTTCCTCTATTACAGCAATTCCATCCATATATCTTGAATCGTTATACGAAGATTTAATGATGCTTTCAGTTATTAAACCAGAGCCTAATTATAGGAAAAATAGTAAGCCTGTGATTCCTAAAATTATTCATACTTTCTGGTTCTCTAAAGAAGAATTACCTTCAAAATATAGGGAATGTCTTAAGTCCTGGAAGAAATATGCATCTGATTTTGAAATCAAAATATGGAATCTTGATTCGTACAAGCCTGAGAAGTGTTTGTTCTTTGAACAGGCAATCGAAGATAAAAACTGGGCTTTTGCATCTGACTATGCAAGGGTGGATGTGCTCCGACGATATGGTGGGGTGTATATGGATCTTGATGTGGAGATGCTTAGGCCAATATATGATCTAATATATAATGATGCCTATATGAGCTTTGAGTCGTTAACTCGAATAGAGTGTGGTTCGGGAATGGGGGCAAAGGCAGGCAATAAGATTATTGATGAAATTTGTAAAAGCTACGAAAATAGGCCTTATTATAAGGCGGATGGAAGCTGGGATAACTCAACCTGTCCTGTTAGATACACAGAAATTATTGAAAAACATGGCCTTAAGAAAGATGGCTGTTTTCAATTTGTCGAAGACATTACAATTTATCCTTTTGAAGTTCTTACAGGAAAAAGTTTTGATACTGGTATAATATATAAAACAGATTTAAGTTATACAACACACCATCACAACGGTAGCTGGATTCCTAAAGGGGCAAAAAATGCCATGGAAAATAGGTACAAAGAGATAGAGGGATTTATTTACAAATAATGATATAATTAGTTAATACAGTGGAGGAAATATAAATGAGCGATTTATTAATTGTTGTTGATATGCAAAATGATTTTATTGATGGTGCACTTGGAACAAAAGAAGCAGTTGCTATTGTGCCAAATGTAAAGGATAAAATAGAAAAATTTGACGGTAGGGTAATTTTTACTAGAGATACACATTATGAGAATTATTTAGATACTCAGGAAGGAAAAAATCTGCCTGTAAAACACTGCATTAAAGATACAGAAGGATGGCAGATTAGAAGTGAGCTTGAAGCTCTTAGAAAGACAGAGGCTATTGATAAGGTTACATTTGGATCATCAGAGTTAGGCCCAATGCTAATAAAGATGAATGAAGAAGAAGCAATAGATAGCATAACTGTTATTGGACTATGTACTGACATTTGTGTTATTTCAAATGTAATGATTGCAAAAGCATTTTTACCAGAGGTTCCAATTATTGTTGATGCAAATTGTTGCGCAGGTGTAAGCGTTGAAACTCATGAGAACGCACTGAAGGCGATGGAAGTGTGTCAGGTTAAGGTTGAAAGATAGCATAGAAGTATGCAGGTGAAATATGCTTCATGAGAAAATACATATAACAAATTCAGACTGCGGTATCGACATTAATGATTTATCTTTGTGGAAGAATTATACAAGGAAGAGCTATGAGGTACTGATACAAATGGCAGATGTAAATCAGGTATATAACGTTCCTGACAAGCCTGGCTATGTATATAACTTCCTTGAGAAATATGAAACATATGTAAAAGGCTATGATTATGTTGTTACTGGACTTTTAGGGGAAATGTGGCCAATACGTACAGGGGCTCTTGATGGTTATGATGTTGATAATATCTCCTCGATTTCATGTACACCTAAAAAAATAAAAACAAAAGTGATTGGAAATACATATTATGGAATTTGTATTCCTGTTGGATATGAATTTAGCGTTAGTCTTTCGAAAGAAACTATTATGCATGGAAATGCGCCAGGGGTTGAACACTTAAGCGGTGATTATATCATCTGTTCTTCCTTCGAAAATGGCGATTACAGAATAATAAACGGAAGTATTTTTGATAAGATGTATGAAGTGAAGAAAAGTAGATAACGAAAGAAGAATATTAATATGACCGTTATAACAAAGTTAGTTATAGAAATACTTCTGCCTGTTTTGGCAGTTTTTCTATATGACAAAATTGAACATAAATCTGAAAAATTGGGCGAGAATAATTTTTTAAAAACTATTATTCTTGGATTTTTGTTTGGATTGATCGCCGTCATATGTAAAAGAAACGGGGTAGTGATAGGAAAAGCAATTGCGTCAACAAGAGATGCAGCTGTTCTTACTGCTGGGCTATTTATAAGTGGACCTGTTGGTGTTATAGCAGGGGTAATAGCTCTTATTGATAGTATAATTGAATTTTTGAGAAGTCCAGAAAATTTTACAGCTGTAGCGGATATTGTGACAGTTATTGCTACAGGTCTTATCGCATTTCTACTGAGAAAGGTAGTATTTGAAGACAAACGTCCAAACTGGTTTATGTCGCTTTTTAGCGCATTTGTTGTGGAGGTTTTTTATTTAACATTAATAATTTCTACTAATATGACAAGACCCGAAAAGGTTATTGCGTTTATCAATAGTGGAACAGCCTATCTTTTATTAACTAATTGTATCTCTGTTATTGTGGTATCTGTTACTGCATATTTTTTTTCTACAGCAAAAGCTGATAGAAGGAAAAAGCCTGAGACAAAATCAATTTTTGAAACTATTCAGACGTGGCTACTAAATGTAATTATAATTTCATTTTTATGCGTAAGTGGTCTTATGGTTTTTTTAGAAATGAATTTGGCTAGTTCACAGATAGAAGAACAGTTTGTATTGGCAATGGACGAGGTCGCAGAAGATGTATTAGATGCCTCTGACAGATACCAGATAAGCATAACACAGCTGATTGCTGCTGATATAGAGGATGGCGAAACCGATCTTGCAGATCTTGCAAATTGGTATGGAGTTTCAGAAATAAATGTTGTAGATAATAATGGTATCATCACATCGTCAAGTAATCCTGAGTTCATTGGATTTGATATGGAATCAGGAGAACAGTCGGCTGAGTTTCTAAGCTTATTAAATAGAACAAAATTATCTTATGCACAAGAATACAGACCTATATCTGCGGATGGTAACACATATATGAAATATGCTGCAGTAAAGATGAAAAATGGGTTTGTGCAGATGGGTTATAATGCGGAGAGCTTCCATAAAGAATTAAATAAAGAACTTAAAACAAGTCTCAAGAATCGTCATGTAGGAAAAACGGGATTTTTTATTGTATTAGATGAAAATAAGCAGGTGGTTTCTACATCTTCTAACTTTAGTCATAATTATAAGTTTGCAGTTAATCAGATTGACATGGGTAATCTTGTACCAAACACTCTCTTAAGGAGAAAAATAAATGGTGATGTGTATTACTGTATGTATAATAAAACTGAAGGTTATAATCTGATGGCATTTTGTTCTGTTGAGGATGCCATGATAACAGGAACAATATCGATATACACCGCCGTATTTAATATGATAATTGTATTTGCGGTACTCTTTATTCTTGTATATATCCTTATAAAAAAGCTTGTTGTAAATCAAATTATTACTATGGCGAATTCCCTTGCGCGTATTACACAGGGTGATTTAAATGAAGTTGTTAACGTCAGAAGCAATGCTGAATTTGCTTCTCTTTCTGATGATATTAATACTACTGTAAATACTTTAAAGAGATATATAGATGAGGCTGCAAGCAGAATAGATGCTGAACTTGAATTTGCAAAAAGCGTACAGCTGTCGGCTATGCCTAATCAGTTTCCGGCATTCCCTAATAGAACGGATATGGATATTTATGCAAGAATGGACACAGCAAAGGAAATTGGTGGAGATTTCTATGACTTTTACTTTACAGACAAGGACGTATTAAACTTTATGATTGCAGACGTATCTGGAAAAGGAATACCAGCTGCAATGTTTATGATGAGGGCAAAGTCCGTATTAAGAGGACAGGCAACTATCGGCGATGAAATAAATGATGTATTTACAAAGTCCAACGATATGTTATGTGCAGAAAATGAAGCGAATATGTTTGTAACAGCTTGGCAAGGTCAAATTGATTTGACAAAGGGTCTTTTGTGTATAGCAAACGCCGGACATAACCCAGCGATAATTAAGCGAAATGGTGGCAAGTATGAATATTTAAGACTTAAGCCTAATCTTGTTCTGGCATCAATGGATGGAATATCATACAGAAAGCATGAGATCCAGCTTAATAAGGGAGACATTATATATTTATATACAGATGGTGTAACTGAGGCTACAAATATTAACAATGAGCTTTATGGAGAAGATAGACTCCTAGATATTTTGAATAAAAATACAGATAGAAACGTACAGGAGATATGTGACTTAGTTAAGTCGGATGTCGATCTTTTTGTCGGAGATGCACCACAATTCGACGATATAACAATGGTTGCATTTGAATATATGGGGCCGGAAAGCTAGTGTCTGACAACGGATTTTCCTGTCCAACTCTTTTTCTTCCATCTAAGCATGACGACAATACCTCGTATTAATTCGTCAGTTGCTGTTCCGGCAAAGACTCCAGCAACACCAAGTCCAGCTAGTACACCAAGGCCGTATCCTACAGTAACGCCAAGCCCCCACATAGTTGCTAAACCTATGTATAGAGGGAACATGTAGTCTCCAGCGGCTTTTAAGCTGCTTACAAAGGTCATGTTTAGACATCGTCCAATTTCTATAACAATATCAACAAGAAGAATAAAGAATCCCAATCTTATTATTTCCTGATTAGAAGTGAATAGTTTTAGTGAAAATGGGCTGATTATACAGTTTATTGTGGACAACGCAATAGTTATAGGCATTGATACTTTAAGAGTTGAGAAGGCACGTTTATACGCAGCGTCTTCTTTTCCGGCACCTACTAAATGGCCAACGATTATTTGTGTTGCCATTGCGGCATTATTTGAAAATACCATAACAAACTGTGATAAGGAGTTACAATAAACTTTAGCATTAACAGCGGTATTTCCCATTCCATTAATAAATGAGAGCAGAACTAGCTGGTATAGGTTATAAGCCATATTTTCTCCGGCTGATGGAAGTCCTATTTTTATCATATTAAGAAGCATTTCGCCTGGGAAAGGATTGATATGCTTGAATGAAAGAGACCCAAGTTTCTTTCTGTAGAAAAATGCAATAGCGCATATAAGTGCTATAAGTCTTGATAGCATAGTAGGAATAGCTACTCCGACTACTCCAAGATTGAGAAAGCTAAGTGGCCCGTATAGGAAAACATAATTACCGATGATATTTATAAGATTTATAACGACAGAAATATAGGTACCGATTTTAGGGTATCCATTACATCTTAAGATCTGAAGCATAACATTGTATCCAGCTTGTAAAAATAAGCTTCCACCAACATAGTTAATGTATACCTTGGCGTCTGGAATCATAGAGGTCGGTACCTTTAATAATGCGAGGATAGGACTTTTAAATGCTATAAAAAGTGCACTTAAAGCTATTCCGAAGAAAATGTTAACAATTACAGCAAGGCTGTATATTGTATTCATTTCCTCATACTTTTTTGCACCAAGGTATTGTGCAACTACAATTGAAGTAGATGTTGCGATAATGTTAAACATCAAAATAAGAAGGAACATTATTTGGTTGGCATTTCCAACTGCTCCAACTGCATTTTCTGAATAGTGGCTAAGCATCAATGTGTCCACGTTATTAATTAAAATGTTTAGGAGCATTTCAAAAAACATTGGACCTGCTAAAAATAGCAATGGTGTTTTTTCATCTATAACTGTAGTGTTTTTCATTTTTGTCAAACTCTTAATAAATTCATTCTTTACTGCTTTAGTGTAGTACACCGAAGTTATTATACGCCATATTATTAAAGTATGATATAATTAAGAATAATGGTTTTTTGAGGATAATGAATGATTGGAATAATTTACTCAATAGTTGGAATACTTGCAATAATAATACATTGTATTGTCAATGGTGATACATTATTCATTAACAAGAAAGATGTGACATCTAAAACAACCCTCTATTATCAGAGATTTTTATGGGGAATACTTTTGTATTACGTAACAGATGCATTATGGGGAATTTTAGACGAGCTTGGACTTATAAATGTTTTAAAGGCAGATACGTTCATATACTACATAGCTATGTCACTAGCTGTTGTATTATGGACTGATTATGTCGTGACATATTTAAACCGTGAGGACGGCGTTGGAAAGTTTGTTAGGTCATTTGGCAGATTATTCCTTGTATTTGAAGTAGTTGCTTTGGTTGTAAATATAATATATCCATTTTTCTTCTGGTTTGATGAGAATGGAACATATCATGCAGGCCCTATACGTTACATCGCATTATACATTCAGATAGCGTTGTTCATAGCATCTACAATCCAGACGCTATATGTGGCAATGAATTCTCATGGCGTAATACGTAGACGTAATTTGGCTATTAGTCTATTCACATTGTCTATGTCAGCGGCAATTGTGGCACAGATTATTTATCCGCTTCTTCCTATTTACTCAATCGGTTACTTGATTGGCGCTTGTTTCTTGCGTGTTTTTGTACGTGAGGACGAAAGGGATGAATATTATAAAAACCTTCAGCGCGAAATGAATATTGTATCTTCTATGGCGGGTATTTATTTCTGTAGTTACTATGTTGACATGAGTGATAGAACCTTTACACAGATAGAGAATCAGATTGAGGAGAACAATAATTTTATTGGAGAAAAAGGTGACGCAGTAGAAACTCTTGATAAAATGTGTAAACATTTAGTACTTCCAGAGCATAGAAAAGAAGTTCAGGACTTTGTGAATTTAGATACACTGAATGAACGATTAACGGCTGAACAGCGTTACATATCATGCCAGTTTGAAAGCGTCCACATCGGATGGGCTGAGGGAGTTTTTGTAGCTGGAGACAGAGATGAAAACGGTAATTTGAAGCATGTTATCTGGGCAATAAGAACTATTAATGATGAAAAGAAAAAAGAAGAAAAGCTATTATACAATTCTTATATAGACGAACTCACAGGCCTCTATAATCGTAAAATGTACTCAGAAGATACGGACGGTGAGTCAAACGAAAGCCTTATTGAGGGTGCAAAGTCAGTTGATATCTTTAGTGATGATTTTGTTTTTGTTTCACTAGATGTTAATGGACTTAAGACGATTAACGACAGCATGGGTCATGCAGCGGGAGATGAGCTTTTAAGGGCAGCAGCAAGTTGTATGCAGAAGTGTATTGGACCTTACGGCAGAGTTTACCGTACTGGCGGAGATGAGTTTGTAGCACTTATCAATGCGTCGTATGATCAGATGCTTAAGATGAGAGATGATTTTGAAGAAACAACTGCTAATTATAAAGGAAAGTATGTTGATTCAGTATCTGTATCATATGGATATGTGCTTAGAAAAGAATATCCAGAATTATCTATTTTTGAAATAGAAAAAATGGCAGATAATAATATGTATCTTGCAAAGAAACTCCATTACTCTAGTAAGGGTGTTGATCGTAGAAAACAGCAACAGAATGCATATAAAGCTTTATGTGCCCTATATACAAAAATTCTTATGATTAATATTACTGAGAATACATATAGTATTATTTCTATGGATGAAAGTGAGCAGACGAGGGAAAAGGGATTTTCGGATGGCATTTTTGAATGGCTTGAGGGCTTTGCTAAGTCTGGACAGGTTCATATAGATGATCAAGCTTCGTATTTAGCAAAAACAAACAGAGAATTTATTTGTAATTACTTTAAACAGGATAAGACATCACTAAGCATTTCTTACAGGCGTAAAATGGGAGATAGTTTTAAGCTAGTAGAAATGGAGATTATTCCGGCAGATAGCTATTCGGATGATAATCAGAATATGTTTTTGTATGTGAAGAATATAGATAAGTGATAATCGGAAATGTATCCGCTGTTCCAATATAGGTAAATATGAAAGAATTACTTTATTATATAGTTGAACTTATAGCAAAAATTCATACAAAAATACTGACAATTAATGACAAATATGAATATGAATTGTCTGATAAAACACTGCATTTTCTTGTTATTGGATTTCTGGGTTTGGCATTGGTATTTGTAATACATCCTGTATTTAAAATGCTGGCAAAAAAGGGTCATGTAATGGTTATTACATGGATTTACGTATTTACGCTTATTGTTGTTATTACCTTTGCAATTGAGATAGGACAAAAGGTCACGAACACGGGGTATATGGAATTCGCAGATATAATGTATGGTATTGTCGGATTCTTTTATATGTTTTTTGTATTTGCCTTATTTAGGAGTGCGTATCACGGGATTCTGAAACTCATAAATTATGAGAAACAGAAAAAACATCGCCAGTAGCGGGGAGTATATGCTAGGAGAAAAGCAGTGAAAGTATATATAGATTTTGATGATGTTATATGTGAGACGGCGAAAAGCTTTAGCAGATTCGCTAAAGAATTATTTGACATAGATGTGCCATATAGACAGGTTCAGTTTTTTAATTTACAAAAGACTTTTGACCTAAGCGATGAGCAGTATGACAAGCTTATGAAGGTGGGGCATATTCCTGAAAACCTGCTGGCATACGAAGAGACGCCATTTGCATCAGACACTATAAATAAGTGGGTTGATGAGGGGCATGAGGTATCAATCATTACGGGAAGACCATTTGATGCCTATGAACCATCAAGAAAGTGGCTTGATGAGCATAATTTAAACAGATTGCCATTATTCTGTGTTGATAAATATGGCCGTGAGGTCTTCAATCAGAACGTATCGTACAATATGACTTTGGAAAAACTGTATAGTATGACATTCGACTTTGCTATAGAAGATTCACCAGCTGCTTTTGAACATGTTTTACACTTTAAAGATTGTACGGTGGCGGTATTTGACCGTCCTTGGAATGCGAATGTGGAACTTCCAGATAAGAATTTTGTTAGGTGTAATGGATGGAAGGAAATTGACAGACTATTTCAGGCTAAAGTTTAAGGTATATAGAAGCGATCACTTATGTGGTCGCTTTTTTATTTAGTGATTTATTACCGTGAGATCTCAAAATGCCATTGAAAACATTATGTAAACGTGGTACAATTTCACTAAACAACCGTATAGTGAACGAGCAATTAGCAGGGAAGGAAGAATGGAAGCTAAGTTAACGGCCCGTGAATTAAAAAGAATCGCATCAGATAAAAAGATATTAAGAGCGACTGTTGAAATTGTTGGAAAAAAAGGGTTTACCCATGCCAATATAAGAGACATAGCAAAAGAAGCAGGCATTACGCCTGGACTTATAATGCAAAGATTCGAAACAAAGGAAAATTTGCTAGTAGAAGCCATCCGCTCGACGGACATTGTATGGAAAGACTATCAAGTCAGTAAAGACACAGATGTTGAGAGGATTCTAAGGGGAATTATAATTAACGCCAAGAAGCTATATGACGAGGACAATGACGCATATCGTTTTGTTAAGGTTATAAGTGGCAGTTCAGACATCCCTAAGGGAGTTGTAGACAGACAGATAGAGTATTTTCGCGTTTCAGGAATACAGGACGTAATTGAAGAGGCGCAGAAAGAAGGAAAGCTTCCAGAGGGAAATGCTGCGATTCTTTATAATATTTTTGTCAGTCATACGTTAAGACTTATATGGGACTATAAGATGGCGGGACTGAGAATCCCAGATGATGATAATATTTTGGCAATGATTCAGTATAAGGCTAAATAGGCGGTTTGCATAAAATAAATCGAGTGTAATGCAAGGGATAAAATGAAAGATAACGAATTAATCAATGAGAAGGTAATTCATAAAGTATATGGAGAGGGAATTGTAAAATCAGTAGAAGAGGGGTATATTGATGTAGAATTTAAGAATGGCAATAACTCCAAATTCCAAATTCCATCTTGTTTTGATAAATTTTTAAAGTTGGCTGATGAGAGTAAACAACACGAAATGGATGATAATGTAGTTGAGTGGAAGAAGGCTAATGGTATATTTGAAAAGGAAGTTATCAGACAGAAGACCATGGCTACTCAGGCGGGCATAAAAAAACGAAGCGAAGAACGAGAGTTAAGACGGATTAAAAGAGCTAAAGAGATTGCCGAGCGAAATAGAATGTTTATGAATAAATAAGGATGTGTATAAGTGAAGCAGAATCTAAAAGCAAATTTTCATCTACCAGGTCTGTTTGAATTCTATGATTTTTATAAGATCTTCCTACCAGTATTTTATGAGAATAGAGAGTTCTTTTATGATTTCTGCGACATAGGTTCTATATATGGGGCACCATCTGACTGCATATTTGGCGGGGGCCGAATAGAAAATTCTGATAATGACCCTAATGAGATCTTGTCACTTTTGCAAAAATACAATATTTCTGCAAGACTTACTTTTAGTAATTCGCTCATTAGTGAAGAACATTTGTCGGATAAACGATGTAATGAATTATTAAAAATTTTTGCAGGCGATGATGAACATGTTCAAAATGGAATAATCATTTATTCTGATATATTACTCAAATATATTAAGGAAAACTATAACGGGTTTTACTTCATATCTACCACTACTAAAGTCATCACTGATTTTGATGACTTTAGTAGTGAACTAAACAGGGAAGAATTTAAATTTGTCGTCCCAGATTTCAGACTCAATAAACAATTTGATAAATTGGAAAAGCTTTCTTTTTCTCAAAAAGAGAAGACAGAATTTCTTGTGAATGAGTGCTGCGATTTTGCATGTACAGATAGAAAAGCATGTTATGAAAATGTTAGTAGGAAAGCGCTGTTTGATAATGTGCCAGATCATGTCTGCGGGTCAAAAGATGCCGCATCGGGGTATATGTTTTCAAAAGCAATGAAAAATAAGGGCTTTATTAGTATCGAAGATATTAAGAATATATATATGCCTATGGGATTTTCGAATTTTAAGATCGAGGGAAGAAGCTTAGGAAGTGCACTTATTCTTGAATTTATACTTTATTACATGACAAAACCGGAATATGTATTAAATGTAAGAGAAAAAATCTATCTTGATAATAGTCTTGATTTATTTTAGGAATATTACATCTTTTATAGTTTAGAGTGTAATGATAAAATGTACTAGGTAGGAAGGAATATAATCAGGAGGATTTTAATGAACTATTCAGACGTACTAGAGACGGCAAAGAAAAACATCGGGCCAAATTGTAAGGTTTGTCCTGTTTGTAACGGACTCGGTTGTGGCAATAAACTTCCAGGACCAGGATCAAAGGCACCAGGAAATGGGGCTAATGACAACTACAATGCCTGGAGAAAAATTAAGCTTAATATGGACGCTATAGTCCCTAATACAGAAATAGATATGTCTACAGAGTTTTTAGGAAGAACACTTGCATTTCCACTTATTACAGCACCTGTAGGCTCAATCAAGCTTCAGTACAATCCAACGGATGATGTTCGTGACTTTAACGAACAGTGTCTAGCAGCATGTGAGAGCAGAGGCATTATGCATTTTTACAGCTCGGGACTTAATGAAGATGTTCATAGAAGTGCTATAGCATCAAGAATAGCTCATGGAAATAATGGTGTTCCAGTAATTAATCCAGAGGCTGATGAAAATATAATCATACAGATGAACCGCTGCAAGGAAGAGTTGGCTCCAGTTGCAATGTCTGTAGTAGTAGACAGTGCAGGACTTCCTCATCTTAAAGAGTGTCATGGTTCAGGTGGTACAAAGTCTGTAGAGCAGCTTAAGATGCTTAAAGAGGCAGCAGGTGTTCCATTTGTAGTTAAGGGAGTTATGACTGCGAAAAGTGCACTTAAGGCAGTCGAAGCTGGCGCAGATGCAATTATTGTATCTAACCATGGTGGACGTGCATTAGCAGAAACACCTGCGACTGCAGAGGTTCTTGCTGAAATTGCTGAAGCAGTTAATGGAAAAGCAAAGATTATTGTCGATGGTGGAATTAGATCGGGACTTGATATGTTTAAAGCATATGCTCTCGGTGCGGATGTTTGCATGATTTGTCGTCCAGTTCTTATTTCATACTATGGCGGAGGTAAAGAAGCTCTTGAATGCTACTTTGACAAGTTAAAAGCAGAGCTTAGTGATACAATGTATATGTGTGGGGCTAGAAAGATTTCAGACATTACAAAAGACATGATTAGAATTCAGTAAATTTATATTGAGAGAGGAACAGAGATGAACTGTTTAGAAGAGAGAATCATTAAGGACGGTATCGTTAAAGAAGGTAATGTATTAAAAGTTGACAGTTTTCTAAATCACCAGATGGATATTTCATTGTTTTCTGAAATGGGAAAAGAGTGGAAGAAAAGATTTGAAGGAAAGAATATTAATAAAATTCTTACAATTGAAGCTTCGGGTATAGGAATCGCAAGCGTGGTTGCAATGCAGTTCGATGTACCTGTGGTATTTGCAAAAAAGAATAAAAGTATTAATATTGATGGAGATATGTATGTGACTGAAGTTGAGTCATTCACACATAAAAATAAAAACCAGGTAATTGTTTCAAAAAGATTTTTAGATAGTAATGATCATGTACTGATAATTGATGATTTTCTTGCAAATGGATGTGCGCTCCAGGGACTTATATCAATAGTAAATCAAGCTGGAGGAACAGTAGAAGGAATCGGAATTGCAATTGAGAAGGGATTTCAGACTGGAGGCCAGATAATAAGAAACTTAGGATACCAGCTTGAAAGCCTTGCGATTGTTGAGTCAATGGATGCTTCTACAGGAACTATTAAATTTAGAGAACAGTAACAGGAGGATAGATATGACTTGTAATCATTGTGGTGAAGAAATTGCACCAGGCGCAAAATTTTGTGGTAATTGTGGAAATAAAATAGAAGATATTGTTGCTAATGCTGCTGAGGAAACGGTAGAAAAAGCAGAAAATGTTGAAGAAAATATTTTGACTGAAGAGGTCAATGAAACTTTGGATGAAAATAAAAGCGAATCAGCAGAGGAAGAAAAAGTAGAAAGAGTATATGATGCAGGTGATGATAATGTAAGTGGACCAAATTTGGACAACGCTTCGTCATTAGGCGGATTTGCAGAGGAACCTAAAGCTACTAGACCTGGTTCTACAGGCGATGGACCAATTGGCTTTTCAATAGCTTCATTGGTATGTGGTATTCTCGGCATTCTTTGCTGCTCATGCTGTGGACTTGGACTTATTTTCTCGGCTGCAGCTATTACACTCGGTGTGATCTCTATTAATAAGAACTGTGAAGGTAGAGGATTTGCGATAGCAGGAATTGCCTGTGGAGGTGTAGGAGTACTATTAGGATTACCTATTATCATAGGAGGATTAGTGTCATCTTCTTCAGGTAATGGCGTAACAGATATGTTCTCAGATTTTGTGGATTCTCTGTAAATCTATAAACTGAGAAAAAACTTTTGCTAAAGGACAGATATTTTAATGAAAAAAACAATTATTGTTATGCCTGTTGCAAATGAGGAAGAGACAATAGGCAGTACACTTCAGGGAATTATAGATTTTGGATATGATAATTTGCTTATTTATCCTGTAATAGATTCATACTCTAAGGATAAAACAGAAGAGATTATTCGTTCGTTTGAAGGTACAGGTAAGGTTAAGTGTATTTTTTACGAAAAGTCAACGGGCGTAATCAGTTGTTATCTAGAAGGATACAGACAAGCCCTTAATGACGGAGCTGAGAGAATTATAGAGATGGATGGTGGAGGAAGTCACCTTCCAGCTGAATTACCACAGTTTATAGAAGCTCTTGATGAAGGATATGAGTGTGTTTGGGGTTCACGTTTTATTAAAGGTGGCGGAATGGAACACGATCCTTTATATAGAAAGGTTCTTTCAGGTGGAGGAACAATATTATCAAATATCGTCCTTGGAACAAAGCTTAAAGATATGACTAGCGGATATGAAGCATTTCAGAGACATGTTTTAGAGAAATTTGATTTTGATAAATTCCTTTCAACAGGACATATGTATCAGACAGAAATGAAATTCTACTGTAGGAACTATACATATAAGGAAGTTCCTATTCATTACATCGCTGGTAAGTCTTCTCTTAAGTGGAAAGCGGTTAAGGAAGCGTTAGTAATATTATTTAAGTTAAAGAAGTACGAAAAAGAAGTTATAAAGAAATAGTAATTATAGATGCCTGTCATATGACGGGCATTTATTTAGCCATAAGGTAGGATAAAATGTGGATTGCAGATAATTGGAAAGATTATGAAGTAATAGATACTTCAAAGGGAGAAAAACTAGAAAGATGGGGGAAGTATGTTTTACTTCGTCCAGATCCTCAAGTGATATGGGATACTGAAAGAAAACATCCTTTATATAAGAAGTTAAACGGTCACTACCATAGAAGCTCAAAAGGTGGTGGTGAATGGGAGTTCTTTGATTTACCGGCAGAGTGGAGCATAAACTATGGTTCGCTTAAGTTTAATCTTAAGCCTTTTAGCTTTAAGCATACAGGTCTATTTCCTGAACAAGCTGTAAATTGGGATTGGTTTTCTTCTATTATAAAGAAGGCAAAGGCAGAGAAACCGGATAGGGAAATTAAGGTGCTGAATTTATTTGCATATACTGGAGGTGCAACATGTGCAGCTGCAAAAGCTGGGGCGCAAGTAACACATGTCGATGCCTCTAAAGGTATGGTTGCTTGGGCAAAGGAAAATGCTGTAAGCTCTGGTCTTGCTGATGCACCTATAAGATGGCTTGTTGATGACTGCGTAAAGTTTGTTGAAAGAGAAATTAGAAGAGGCAATAAATATGACGCCATTATTATGGATCCTCCATCTTATGGAAGAGGACCTAAAGGGGAAACATGGAAAATAGAAGAATCTGTATTCCCTCTTATTAATATATGTGCGGATATATTAAAGGAAGAACCACTTTTCTTTTTAATAAACTCATATACAACAGGACTTCAGCCAGCAGTACTTACATATATGCTTAATACTGTATTAGTAAACAGGTTTGGTGGAAAGGTTGAGTCTGATGAGATTGGACTTAAGGTATCTTCTAATGGTTTAGTGCTTCCATGTGGGGCATCAGGTAGATATACAGGCTAACTTGCATACATTATATTGTAGTAAAACAGGCATATTAGCATATTGTACAAGTTTTAGTACAATTTTTTATAAATTTTGGTAAAAAAATAGTTGCAAACGCCCGGATGCGTGTGTATACTAGACAATGTTGTGACATGATAGCGATGAAGCGTGAGGTTGCTACTACGTCGAAAGATTTAGTAGGTTTTCCGTGGAGCGAATGTCAAGTTATGAAACTGACGACAAGTCACTGTACAGAATACAGTCTACTACAGAGTAGAAACGACGTGCAAAATGTGATAAATAATCACGACACGCACGGGAGAGTGTACAGTCACCGCTTGTCGTACTGAGTTCTATATAAAGTACGAAAAGGAGGCGACTTTTTTTATGGCAACACAGGTAATGAGAATCACATTGAAGGCTTACGACCATCAGTTAGTAGATGCATCAGCTAAGAAGCTTATCGAAACAGTTAAGAAGAGCGGTGCAACAGTTAGCGGTCCAGTACCACTTCCTACTAAGAAAGAGGTTGTAACAATTCTTAGAGCTGTTCATAAGTATAAAGATTCTAGAGAACAGTTCGAGCAGAGAACTCACAAGAGACTCATTGATGTAATCGCACCTACAGCTAAGACAACAGAGGCTTTACAGAGACTCGATATGCCAGCTGGTGTTTACATCGACATTGCAATGAAGACAAAGTAATTCCCCAAGCTAGAAAGAACTCGCTACATAATGAGAAACTTCTTATTATAAGGGTGAGGTCCAATGTAGGGAAACAAGGAGGAAAAAATGAAGAAAGCGATTTTAGCAACAAAGATCGGTATGACTCAGGTTTTCGATGAGAATGGTGTAGTTATTCCGGTAACAGTTCTTGAAGCTGGTCCTTGCTTCGTTACACAGATTAAGACTGTTGATAACGACGGATACAGCGCAGTACAGGTAGGTTTTGTTGACAAGAAAGACAAGATTGTTAACAAGGATGCCGCAGGTAAGAAAGAGATCGTTCACAGAAATGGTGCAACAAAGGCTGAGAAAGGTCATTTCGCAAAGGCTGGTGTTTCATCTAAGAGATACGTAAAAGAGTTTAAGTTTGAGAACGCTGATGAGTATGCTCTTGCACAGGAAATCAAGGCTGACATCTTTGCAGTAGGAGATAAGGTAGATGTATCTGCTATTTCAAAGGGTAAGGGATTCCAGGGTGCTATCAAGAGACATGGTCAGCACAGAGGACCTATGATGCATGGTTCAAAGTTCCATCGTCATGCTGGTTCAAACGGTGCTTGTTCTAGCCCATCAAGAGTATTCAAGGGCAAGAAGATGCCAGGTCACATGGGTGCTAAGAAGGTAACAATTCAGAACCTTGAGATCGTAAGAGTAGATGCAGATAAGAACTTATTACTCGTTAAGGGAGCAATCCCAGGAGCAAAGAAGGCACTTATCACAGTTAAGGAAAGCGTTAAGACTTTAGCGTAATATCGGGAAAGGAGGAAGCACAAAATGGCAAACGTTTCTGTTTATAATATGGAAGGCAAGGAAGTTGGCAAGATGGACTTAAACGATGCAGTATTCGGTGTTGAAGTAAATGAACACCTTGTACATATGGCTGTAGTTCAGCAGCTTGCAAATAATCGTCAGGGAACACAGAAGGCTAAAACACGTTCTGAAGTATCAGGCGGTGGAAGAAAGCCATGGAGACAGAAGGGAACAGGTCATGCAAGACAGGGTTCAACAAGATCTCCACAGTGGACAGGCGGTGGCGTAGTATTCGCACCAGTTCCTAGAGACTATTCATTTAAGTTAAATAAAAAGGAAAAGAGAGCTGCTCTTAAGTCAGCACTCACATCAAGAGTTCAGGAGGATAAGCTTCTTGTACTTGATGAATTAAAGCTTGACGAGATCAAGACAAAGAAATTCCAGGAGGTTCTTAACAACCTTAAGGTTTCTAAGGCTCTCGTTATTATAGAAGATAATGATCAGAATGTAGTTCTTTCAGCTAGAAACATTCCTGACGTTATCACAGCTTCTACAAGCACAATCAATGTATTCGATATCATGAAGTATTCAACAGTTATCGTAACAAAGGGTGCTGTAGCAAAGATTGAGGAGGTGTATGCATAATGGCTAACGTACAATATTATGACGTAATCCTTAAGCCAGTTATCACTGAGAAGTCAATGGCTGGTATGGCAGATAAGAAGTACACATTTTACGTACACACAGATGCCAACAAGACAATGATCAAGGAAGCTGTTGAGAAGATGTTCGACGGCGTAAAGGTTAAGAGTGTTAACACATTAAACCTTGATGGTAAGACAAGAAGACGTGGTAGAGTAGAAGGCAAGACAGCTGCTAGAAAGAAAGCAATTGTTCAGCTTACAGCAGATTCAAAGGATATCGAAATCTTTTCAGGAATCTAATAGCCACAGATATTAAGTACAAAACGAGTACGATAACAAACGTTCGAAAGGAGAAATAAAATGGGAATTAAGACATATAACCCATATACCCCTTCTCGTAGAAACATGACAGGCTCAGATTTCGCTGAAATCACAAAGACAGTTCCTGAGAAGTCACTTACAGCTTCACTTAAGAAGAATGCGGGAAGAAATAACCAGGGTAAGATTACCGTAAGACATCACGGAGGCGGAAGCCGCAGAAAATACAGAATCATCGATTTCAAGAGAAATAAAGATGGTATTCCAGCAACAGTAATCGGAATCGAGTATGATCCAAACAGAACAGCTAACATTGCTCTTATCTGCTATGCAGATGGACATAAGGCTTACATCCTTGCTCCAGAAGGACTTAAGGATGGAATGAAGGTTATGAATGGACCAGAAGCTGAAATCAGAGTAGGTAACTGCTTACCACTTTCAGAGATTCCAGTTGGTACACAGGTTCACAACATTGAGCTTTACCCAGGTAAGGGTGGTCAGATGGTTAGAGCAGCTGGTAACAGCGCGCAGCTTATGGCTAAGGAAGGTAAGTACGCAACACTTCGTCTTCCTTCAGGTGAAATGAGAATGGTTCCAGTTATCTGTAGAGCATCAATCGGTGTAATCGGTAACGGAGATCACAACCTTATTAATATCGGTAACGCAGGACGTAAGCGTCACATGGGTATCAGACCTACAGTTCGTGGTTCAGTTATGAACCCTAACGACCATCCACATGGTGGTGGTGAAGGTAAGACAAGTATCGGTCGTCCAGGTCCATCAACACCTTGGGGTAAGCCAGCACTTGGTCTTAAGACTAGAAAGAAGAACAAGAAGTCTAACAAGATGATTGTACGTCGTAGAGATGGTAAGACAATCAAGTAATTAGGGAGGAAAAATAAATGTCAAGATCACTTAAAAAAGGACCTTTCATTGATGAAAGCCTTGCAAAGAAGGTTGAAGCAATGGCAGCGTCAGATAACAAGCAGGTTATTAAGACTTGGTCACGTCGTTCTACAATTTTCCCTAACTTTGTGGGACTTACAATTGCAGTTCACGACGGAAGAAAGCATGTTCCAGTATATGTAACAGAAGATATGGTTGGTCACAAACTCGGTGAGTTTGTAGCAACAAGAACATATAAGGGACATACAAAGGACGAGAAGAAGTCAAAGGTTAGATAATAGATAATTTGGAAGGAGGTTAAATCCAATGGCAAAAGGACATAGATCCCAGATTAAAAGAGAAAGAAATGCGAACAAGGATACAAGACCATCTGCAAAATTATCTTATGCAAGAGTTTCAGTGCAGAAGGCATGTTTCGTATTAGATGCCATCAGAGGTAAAGATGTACAGTCAGCATTAGCTTTACTTGAGTACAACCCAAGATACGCATCTTCAATTATTAAGAAACTTTTAGAATCAGCAATCGCAAATGCTGAAAACAATAACGGTATGAACAGAGACAACCTCTACATTGCAGAGTGCTTTGCAAACAAAGGACCAACAATGAAGAGAGTTAGACCAAGAGCACAGGGTAGAGCATACAGAATCGAAAAGAGAATGAGCAACATCACTGTAGTGCTTGACGAGAGATAGGAGGAACAGAATGGGACAGAAAGTTAATCCTCATGGCTTAAGAGTCGGTGTTATCAAAGATTGGGATTCTAAATGGTATGCAGAGAAAAAGGATTTCGCAGATTCTTTGGTAGAAGACTACAAGATCAGAGAGTATTTAAAGAAAAAGCTTAAAGCTGCTGGAATTAGCAAAATCGAAATCGAGAGAGATGATTCAAGCAGAGTTAAAGTTATCGTTCACACAGCTAAGCCAGGTCTTATCATTGGTAAGAATGGTGCTGAGATCGAAGCTACAACAAAGAAGCTTCAGAAGATGACAAATAAGAAGTTATCACTTGAATGTAAAGAAATTAAGAGACCTGACAGAGAAGCTCAGCTTGTTGCTGAAAACATCGCAAGTCAGCTCGAGAATCGTATTAGCTACAGACGTGCTATGAAGTCTGCAATGTCAAGAGCTACAAAGGCTGGTATCCAGGGTATCAAGGCTGCTGTATCAGGACGTCTTGGCGGAGCTGATATCGCTCGTTCAGAGTTCTACTCAGAGGGTACAATTCCTCTTCAGACATTAA
>JAUNIR010000122.1 GCA_030523345.1 Lachnospiraceae bacterium | reverse complement strand
TGTGTGCCATGTTATATATGGAGTTGTTAATTATATTATTTAATCAAGAAAATTGAAACTTAATCGCACAAGCATACTAAGGAATAGAAACAGGATTTTATGATTTTATTAATTGATACAACAAAAGAAAAATTAGGAAAAACTTCTCTGGGTAGATTAGAAGATACCGTTAAATTCAAATCTAATTATGAATATATTGATGCATCTGAGCTTGACATTTCACATTGTCTTGGATGTAATTTTTGTTGGCTTAAGACTCCAGGTGAATGTGTAGTAAGAGATGATTATGAGCCAATTTTAAAGAAGATATCGAAAGCGGATCAAGTATGGCTTATAACTGATACAAAATTTGGATTCGTATCATATCAGACGAAGAATATTGTAGATAGAGTAATGCCGCTTGTTACAATGAATCTTCATTTTGTGGGAAAACAAATGCGTCATGTACCTAGATATAAAAAGAATCCAAACTGGGGTGTAATTTATGCAGGCGATGGAGATAAGGAATATTTATCCAAATGGTGCGAAAGAGTTGCCATAAATTTTGCAGCAAAATCTTTAGGAGCATATAGAATTGATGAAATAGAGGAGGCAGTTAAATGCATGTAGTAATAATCAATGGAAGTCCTCGTACAGAAAAATATAGTAATACCGAAAAGATAATAGATGCTTTTGCCGAGGGTTTAGCAGAAGCAGGAGTTAGCTCTGAAAGATATGCTATTTCCAATAAACTTAACTGGGAAAAGGCAAGAACTGCATACATAAGCAACACAGAAATAATAATTGCACTTCCTTTGTATGTAGAAAATGTTCCGGGAATTCTTCTTGAATTTCTGGAGACACTTCCTGTAAAGGATACACACACTCGTATATCTTTTATTTTGCAAGGTGGATTTGCTGAGGCAAGTCAGCTTGACTGTGGAGTAGAGTTCCTAAAAAAACTTCCGAGTTATCTGGGATTGAGCTATGGTGGAACCATGATTAAGGGCGATAATTTTGGAATTCGTGTAGTGAGTAAAGAAGATGTCATCAAATTAACAGGGCCTTATAAGGAGATGGGAAAGGCATTTGTAACTGAAAATGGGTTTAAAGAAGAGACTGTTAAGAAATTTGCAGGACCAGAATATTTCTCTTTTTTTATGAGAGCGATGCTGCAGATTATGTTTAAGACTATAGCGAAGAAAAGATATGTCGCAGTTGCAAATGAATGGGGATGTAAGAAGCCTATCGATTATAGGCCTTGGGTATAGATGGAGAAAATTGTAATGAATTACATATTTAGAGAATCTAATGAAAATGAAGTTATGGCATTAACAAAAATGTCTGAAGCTGCATTTAAGTCTGATAGAGAATTTGGTGGAACGGATGGCGGTCCTACGGGTTTTGATGATTATGACTTTCATATGAATCACTTTCATGAAGGAAGACTTTTTTCTTTACTTAATGATGATAAGCTGGTCGCTGGTGCAATACTTAAGATGCAAGATAATGACCTTTATATTTATAGAATTTTTGTGGACTCAACTGAGTTCCACAAAGGACATGGACTTGCTCTTATGAAAGCAATTGAGGAGAGATTCCAGGATGTTAACAAGTATTGCCTCGATACACCTGAATGGAATATTAGAACTAATAATTTTTATAAAAAATGTGGCTATATAGCAACAGGAAAAGAGCATACACCGGATTTTGAATTGATAATATATGAAAAAAGGGTGTAGGAAACTGAGATGTCAAATGTGCATGAGAACATATGAAGGTTATCTGAAGGGTAGAAAAGGCTATATAGTTTATGATGTGTATTACAATGCGTAAGAAGTATCGGATAGTTATTTGTATTTTTATATGTCTGTTAAGTGGATGTGCTGCTCCAAAGAGTGTAACTTTTAACGGAAGCATGACCTGTGATGAAAACCACTATGATATTACATTCGATATTCTAAATACTACATACTCACATGTTTTTGAAATGAAACAGGGTGAAAAATTGCTGGTTCATGTAGAAAAGGATGCCGGGGATATTAAAATACTGATTCAAGAAGGACAAAATCTTTCAATTTATGAGGGTAATGGAAATGTTGCAACTGATTTTTCAGTAGATATTCCCCAAGATGGTACTTATACAGTAAGTGTAAGTGGTAAAGAGGCAAAAGGACACATTATATTTAATAGAGAGTAAAATCCTATTGTTTTCGAAGAAATTATTGAATATAAGGGTGGGTTGAAGATGATATTTGAATTGGACGATACAAGCAAAGTGAAGCATCTTTTTGATGGTTGGAATGAAACATTAATCTACTCGTGTATTCAAAAAGTTATGGGAAAGATTTATGTCATTGATATAGATAATCCTAAATCTGCATTTGCCTTTGTTGGTTGTTTCGGCTTCTACGCAGGTGAGCCAGAGAGAGAACTTGTTATTAACAAGCCGGATGGTTTTGTCATTATGATTCCACAAAATGAGGCTTGGGAGAAACTTATTGAAGAATGTTTTCCTACAGCGAAACGTGTTACAAGATATGCAATAAAGAAGAATACGGTATTTAATAAGGAAGTATTAAGAAAAATGTCTGCACGTTGCCTAATGGGTATGAACTGAAAAAAATTGATGCAGATATATACGATAAATGTTTAGATAGCCCTGTTACAGCAGATTTTGTTTCAGCTTTTGAAAGTAAAGAACAGTATTTATCAATTGGTAGAGGGATGGTCATAACTAAGGATAGTATGATTGTTGCAGGTGCTTCTTCATATACAAGATATAATGAAGGCATCGAAATTGAAGTGGATACAGTTCTTGAAGAGAGAAGAAAGCATTTGGCAACCATTGTATGTTCTGCACTAATATTAAAGTGTTTAGAAGAAGGTCTTTATCCAAGTTGGGATGCACAAAATATGAATTCAGTGCGATTAGCGGAAAGTCTTGGTTATGAATATGATCACGAGTATATTGCATACGAAGTAAGGAAACAAAACATGAACATAGAAGAACAATTCAATTTAATTGCTAATGAGTATGATATAAATCGTAGGAAATTTATTCCTTGTTTTGATGATTACTACATTGCTTCAACAAAATTGATTTTATCAAGTATAGCGAAACCTAATAGTGTGCTTGATCTGGGGGCCGGAACAGGATTGTTGTCATATTACTGGTATAGAGAATGTGACGATGCAAATTACGTTCTAGTTGATATGGCTGACGATATGCTTAATATTTCACGAAGAAGATTTGAAGGTATACAGAACGTTAGGCATATGGTATTGGATTATACAAAACAATTTCCAGAAGATAGCTATGATGCTGTGATTTCTGCGTTATCAATTCATCATTTAAGTGATGTTCAGAAAGTGGAGTTATTTCAAAAAATATATGATAAATTACCGGCAGGTGGGGTGTTCGTGAATTACGATCAGTTTTGTGGAAATACTTCTGAAATAAGTAAGAAGATAGATGCATATTGGGAAAAGCAGTTACATAGTAGTGGATTAGATGATAGGAACATTGAACTTTGGAAAGAAAGACGAAAGCTGGATAGAGAATGTTCGGTTGAAACAGAGTTGGCAATGCTTAAGAACTGTCAATTTAGGAATGTCCAATGTGTATATTCATATCACAAGTTTTCGGTAATTGTCGCACAAAAATAAAGATTGTAAAGATATTGTTTTTTTATTATGTTTAGTCGATTAACGAATTTACTTGAATTAAATGATTGGGCAGCAAGAAGACAAAAGATTGTAAACCATTGGATAAAACGGAGATGATAAAGTGAAGAGAAAGCTTGAAATAATAGCGTTGTTATTTGGTTGCTGCTGTCTGATTGCATGTAATGCTAAGAGCAATGACAATAATAATACTACGTATGGCGAAGTTACGTTTTCAGCAGATGAAGATGAATCTAAAATAGATATAGCTCAGATAGAGCAGGCTTTTATTGACGAATATATAGGACAAAAAGACAGTTCGAAATGTGTTCAAAAGATTATTGAAAGACTTGGATCAAATGGTTATATAGCGATAGATAGTGAAAATAGAATCGATATGACTAATGCCGATGAAATGAAGCAATTCATAAGCATACAAGAATCCGGAAAGCAGGCAGAAATTTGTGTTTTCCAGATTTTTTATTCGGGAGGAGTTAATATTCTATCGATTAATGCGGATGAAGGAAATATTAATATCATTCAGCAATATTACGCTTTCCAAGATGGGCATTTAGTAGAAGGTGCAAAAAGCGAATTTGAGGCAACTTATTTTGAATATACAGATGAAGGCTATTTGATGATAGAAGGCTCATATAATTCGCCTGATTTATATGTGCTTACCATGAGCGAAGAGGAAGAACATATTGCCCTTAGAGTCGAACCGCTTGACGAAGAATGCAGGAAATTATGTGAAAAATATTTGAAGCCTATTTCTTATGGCATGAATAATATGTTCATTACTAACTGGAATGAAGATGATTATGGCAATTTAGATTTCTATGATATTTTTGAGCGATTTTACAAGGAAACGTACGGTATAAGCTGCCCATATACCATGAATGACGATTTGTCCGTTGGCAATGAATATGAGATACCGGCTGAAGAATTTGAAAATGTGATTATGCAGTATTTTAGGATAGGCGCTAAAGAACTGCACAGGCTTCTTAGATACGATTCAGATAAAAATGTCTATCTTTACAGACCAAGAGGATATGAAGAACATGATTATGCAGAAGTCCCTTATCCGGAGGTGGTAGCATATAAGAAAAATGATGAGGGTAGTCTGACACTTACAGTAAATGCAGTATACCCTAATGATAATGCATCAAAATTGTTCTCTACAAAAGTAACAGTAATAGAAGATAATGGAAAAAAATATTATCTGTCAAATGAAATACCTGGAGACGAAGAACTTAATCTCTGGTGGCATGCCGACAGACTAACAGATGATGAATGGAGTGAATGTTATAAGGGTGGTGATGAGCCCTCAGATGACTATAGCTGGTTAATCCCACAGGCTGATCATGAAAATTTTACTGCTGATGAGAAAAAAAAGCTTGAATCAGACACTTTGACAATTGCAGCTAATATATGGGAATTGTATGATAACGTCACTATTGATGAATCTAGTAATAGTTTTAACTGTTAATGGTGTCTGCGAAATGGTTCTTAATGATGGAATAAACCGAATACCGGATTATCAGTATAGAATCAGTGTATTGAATTGAGGTAGAGAAGATGATTATAGGAATAGCATTGGTTATTACAGTTTTTTCAATAATAGGCTATATAGAAATAAAGAAGCCCGCGATTAGAGGTTTTTTAGGAATACTGGCTTTAATCAACATTATGATTGTTATTTTAGCTGGAAGCATTACGTATTCTACAAAATACAAAATACATGATGTAGCTTATTCAACATCTCAAGATGGGACTTACGTATTATTATTCCAGTAGGTGGGAGATCCGGATTGGCCGTTTGGACATACTCATGCAAGGCTAGTTCTTAAAGATGATTCAGGAACAATTGCAAAACGTTCTTTTGATGTGGCAAATGATGGCGCCAATGTTCATTCTGATTCTTGGTTGGTTTACTGGAAGGCTGATTGCGTGGAAGCGGTAATCAGTGGGGAAGAACAGTCTGAAATTCGATATACTTTATATTTTGATGGAAAAACAGATTTCACGCAGCTTGATACACTGACGGGAGAATGGAAATGATTAAAGATAATTCTACCACATTAAATGCTAAACAATATGATAATGCTATTTCTGACACTTTACCTTATTATATGGATTTCTTTGAGCAAACTTTTGAGGTTGTTGAGCAATGTGGATTTGAGCAGCTTAAATGGCTTGACTTAGGATGCGGGACAGGAACGCTTGAGGAAAAAGCATTAAAAAGGTTTGGTGATATTCATTTTGTATTAGTGGATCCATCTTCTGAGATGCTTTATATGGCGAAGGAAAAATTGAAAAATGAAGATGTGCAATATCTAAACTGTGGATCAGATAGTATAGA
>JAUNIR010000121.1 GCA_030523345.1 Lachnospiraceae bacterium | reverse complement strand
GCGTTTGTTAACAATTTGTTCATAATTTGTTTTCGAAATGTTAATTAACATAACTTTTTTTATTCAAATATTAACTATATACTTAACTCATAAGATAAATAGATAATATTTCTAAGTACAATACTTTTTCATAATAAATGCCGAGTGATGTTTCACTCGGCATCCTCCCTTTTTAGGGGTTTTTTTTATTTATCGCTCAAATATTTAGCAATTGCCTCTGCTGCCTGGTCCTCATCTTTACCATCAGCTGTAACAACAACCTTCTCTCCTGCAGGTAACACAAGTGTCATCATTCCCATAATACTCTTTGCATTAACCTTAGAATTTTCTGACTCAATGTAAATTGAGCTATCGAACTGGCTTGCTGTCTGAACTAAAAGGGCAACTGGTCTTGCTTCAAGCCCATTTTCCAATTTAATCTCTACTTCTCTCTTTGTCATAACTAACTCCTCTTCCTTGCCATCTCAGATAATTTTCTAAGCCTGTGGTTCACACCTGATTTACCAAGTGGTGGTGTGAGCATTTCACCGAGTTCCTTTAGACTTGAATCTGGATACTCGATTCTTAGTTCTGCTAACTGCTTAATACTATCAGGCAAATTGTTATAGTCTGCCGTTCCCATCAGAGACTGAATATCTGATATGACACTTTGCGCAGCAGAAACTGTTTTATTTAAATTCGCAACATCACAATTGTTCTGTCTATTTATAGAATTTCTCATCTCCTTAACAATAATTGCATTTTCAAACTCCATAAGTGCGACTGGAGCTTCACATACATTTAAGGCTAATACTATAGTAGACGAATCTTTTATATAAACGACAAAATACTTGCCTCTCTCTACAAGCTTTGCATCTACATCAAATGTTGCAAATAGTTTTTTAATATATCCCGCACTAGCTTCATCTCTACATACAATTTCCATGTGATATGATTTAAGTGGATCTGTAATTGAACCACCGCATAAATAAGCACCTCTTAAATATGCACGTCTACAACATGATCTTTCATCAATTGATGTCGATGTCAGTGCAGTATGAATTTTAAAAGCCAGTTCTTCGTTAATAACCTTTAAGAAAAGTTCATTCTCATCGAATAATACGGAACTCGCCAAATCTTCACCAAAATATATGGTAAATGCTTTCTTTAGCAAAGTAAAGCATTTATTGGCCACTAAAACGTTTTCGAAATTAAAAAAAATCTCGCCATTTTTATCATTTTTTTGTACAAAAGTACCACAAAACGAGTAAATTGACGATAGTTCGGCCAACTGGCAGTGCCTTGCACCATTTATTTTCTTTGATAATTCCTCTTTTACATTACTTGAAAATGACATTTTTTCCTCATTTTACAATTAATTCAAAACACTACTGTAAAATACAAACTTCCGGTTCAAGCTCTACATCGAATTGGTCTTTCACCTTATCTCTTACATCATCTATTAAAGTAAGTATATCTGCTGCCGTTGCATCACCTATATTAATAACAAATCCTGAATGCTTTTCAGAGACTTGCGCACCTCCTACGGTATATCCCTTTAAGCCAGCATCCTGAATTAATTTTCCGGCAAAATAACCCTCTGGACGCTTAAATGTAGATCCGGCTGATGGATACTCTAGAGGCTGTTTAGATGTTCTTTGCTCTTTTAATTCATCCATACGTGACTTTATATCATCTATATTTCCATGACTGAGCTTTAGTACAGCACTTAAAATGATAAATGGCTCCTCTTTTGCGATACTATGTCTGTATGAAAACATCATTTCATCACATGATTTTTCTAAGATTTCACCTGTCTTATAATTAAGAACCTTTACTTTCTCAATTACATCTTTAAGCTCACCACCATAAGCTCCGGCATTCATAAATACTCCGCCACCTATAGTCCCAGGAATTCCAGATGCGAATTCAAATCCTGTAAGTGAAGCTTTAAGACATTCGTTGGCAACCTTAACAAGTAAAGCCCCTGCTTTAGCTTCAACAATATCACCCTGTATATTTATATCCGAATAATTCTTGCCTATTTCAATAATTACGCCTCTGTAACCCTCATCTTTTACAAGCAAATTACTTCCATTTCCTATTACAAAAAAAGGTTCATTATATGCAGAAAGGAGGCGGATTATACTTTCCGCCTCTTTTTCGTTCTTTATTGAAACATAAACATCACAAGGTCCTCCGACTCTGAAAGTAGTATGCTTACTCATTGGCTCATTTACAAGAACTCTTTCAGATTCAACAATACCTTTAATTTCTTCTAATAAATTACTGTTCATAAATTAACTCATTATTCAAGTACAAGCTTTGCAGAACCATATATTCCAGCATCATTTCCTAGCTTAGCCAATGCAAATTTGGCATCTCTGCTTGCATGGAATACATACTTAACATAGTTCTTCTGAATATAAGGAATCAGAACATCTCCTGCCTTTGATACTCCACCACCAATTACAAAAATCTGAGGATTTGTAACGCAAGCTACATTTGCAAGGCCCTTTCCAAGGTATTCTCCAAATCTTTCTGCGATTTCTATTGCAACTACATCACCCGCTTTAACAGCATCAAATACAGATTTTGCACTTATATCTCCATCTCTTAACACAGAAGGAGCGTTATCTTCTGCAAGACGTCTGTTTGCAAGCCTAACAATACCAGTCGCTGAACCATACTGTTCAAGACATCCATGATTTCCACATCCACATGCTTCAGGCTCATTGTCTACGATGTGAATATGTCCAATCTCACCACCAGCACCTGTCGAACCTGCAAGTACCTTTCCCTGGACAATTATTCCACCACCAACACCTGTTCCAAGTGTTACTACGACAACATCTGAATATCCTTCTGCGCCACCCTTCCAGGCTTCACCAAGAGCAGCTACATTAGCATCATTACCACCCTTAACATGTAATCCTGTAAGTTCGTGCATATCACCTTCTAGATCAATTTTATCAACCCAACCTAGGTTTGCTGCCTTGTTGCAGAATCCATCTGGATCAACAGGACCAGGAACGCCAATTCCTACACCAATTACTGCTTCTTTCTCAATATTTTTTTCATCCATCTTTGCAAGAATAGAATTTGCAATATCTGGTAAGATTTTAGATCCACCATCATCCTTAACTGTAGGAATTTCCCACTTATCCACAAGTTCTCCATCTGGCTTGAACAACCCCATTTTTACAGTTGTTCCACCAAGATCTACACCAAAACAATATCTGTCCATTATTATCTCCTTAAATCATTTCAGATTAATCTTCGTCTTTTTTTGCAAGCTGATTCTGAACTCTTGAATAAAGTTCCTGTGCTGCATTGTATCCCATCTTCTTCTGACGGTAGTTAACTGCTGCAGATTCACAAATAATAGCAAGGTTTCTACCTGGTCTGATAGGAATGTTGTGACATACAATCTTGTTTCCAAGGTATTCTGTATACTCTTCCTCAAGACCAATTCTGTCATATTCTCTGTCCTTGTCCCACTCTTCCAAACGAATTACAAGGTCAATAGACTGAGTGTCTCTTACACATGAAACACCATATAAAGCCTTAACATCTACGATACCAATACCTCTAAGTTCAATAAGATGCTTTGTAACATCTGGCGCAGAACCAACAAGTGTGTCCTCTGATACTTTACGGATTGTAACTACGTCATCACTGACAAGTCTATGTCCTCTCTTTACAAGCTCAAGAGCGGCTTCTGATTTACCTATTCCACTTTCACCTGTAATAAGAACACCTTCACCAAATACATCAACTAATACACCATGAACTGAAATACAAGGTGCAAGCTGAACATTAAGCCATCTTATAATCTCAGCCATAAAGCTTGATGTGGCTTTAGAAGTTACAAGAACTGCACAATTGTGTCTTCTTGCTGTCTCAATAAATATATCTGATGGAACCAAATCTCTACAGAAGATGTAGCAAGGAGTATCTCCGTTCTTAAGAATTTCTTCAAATCTCTCTCTTTTAACATCATCTGGGAAATTTTCAATATAAGTGTGTTCTACAAATCCAATAATCTGAACTCTTGATGTCTCAAAATGTTCATAATAACCTGCAAGCTGAAGAGCTGTTCTGTTGATATCAGGCTGTCTTATTTTAATTGCCTCAACATCAAGCTCTGGTGTCAGGTTTTTAAGCTTCATTTTTTCTATAAGTTTTTTTACTGAAACTGAACTGTTATTAGCCATAAGTTCCCCCTTTTTATATGAAAATACCTAACCTTCATTATCACATAATATATACGTAATCGCAAGATAAAGCCAAATCATGAGCTTTCATTTTTTGTACCTTTTTCTTTGAAAAAATCGTACACCGATTTTGCGGCTCTTGCATCCATTCCCGGAACCTCTTTTAGCTCATCTACTGTTGCCTTTTTAAGCTCCTCGATAGATTCAAAATACTTCATAATGGCAAGTCTTCTTGTCTTTCCAATATTAGGAATATCATCAAGTATTGAATGGACCTGAGAATTACTTCTTAAAGACCTATGATATTCTATTGCAAATCTATGGGCTTCATCCTGTATACGAGTTATTAATTTGAATCCCTCTGATGATTTTGATATCGGGATTTCCTCATTTTGGAAGTATAATCCTCTCGTTCTATGATTATCATCCTTAACCATTCCACATACAGGTATTGAAAGTCCTAAACTTAAAAGAACTTCTTCTGCAATATTTACCTGTCCGCGGCCACCATCCATTAGAAGAAGATCTGGGAATTTAGAAAATCTTTCCTGCCCTTCTTCCCTATTTTTCTGTTCTTCCAAGCCATGGGTGAATCTTCTTGTTAAAACTTCTCTCATACTGGCATAATCATTTGGTCCATCTACAGTTTTTATTCTAAACTTTCTATAATCATTCTTTTTAGGCTTCCCATCTTCATATACAACCATTGAACCTACAGAATTGAAACCACTAATGTTAGATATATCAAATGCTTCCATTCTAGAAAGTCCATCGATTCCAAGAAGTGCTTCAATTTCATGAACCGCTCCCTTTGTTCTTGCCTCTTCACGCTTAATTTTGTCTATATCCTGATTAAGAACAATCTGTGCATTCTTTTCAGCCAGTTCAACAAGTTTTTCTTTTTTGCCCTTCTTAGGAACTGTAATATGAACTGCTCTTTCACCCTTTGACGAAAGCCATGATTCTAGAAGCTCTCTATCTTCTAATTCTAGCGGAACAATAACTTCTTTTGGAACAAATGGAGTACCAGCATAAAATTGTTCAATAAAGCTCTTTACAATTTCATTATCAGACGTATCTTCTGTATTTTTCATATAAAAATGTTCACGTCCAATTATTTTTCCTTCTCTTACAAAGAAAGCCTGTATTATTACAGAATCCTTATCTCTTGCCAGTGCAATAATATCCTTATCCTCTCCCTGAGTATCAGTTATTTTCTGCTTCTGACATACCTGTTGTATTGAGAAGAGAAGATCTCTTGTTTTGGCAGCCTTCTCAAATTCCATTTCATCAGAATATCGCTGCATTTCTGACTTGAGTTCCATCAAAACAGGTTTATATGTTCCGTTTAAGAATTCAAGAACCTTAGCTACTTTTTCACCATATTCTTCCTTAGTGACTTTTCTCATACATGGAGCCTGGCACATATGAATATGGTAATATAGACAATTTTCTCCTAAGTCCTTTGCCTCAGAGATAGCCCTGTTACAATTTCTTATTCCAAATCTTTTTTTCAAATATTCTATTGTCTCTTTGACTGAAGTTGCTGATGTATATGGTCCAAAATACTTTGACTTATCATTTCGTACAAGTCTTGTAAAAAGAATTCTTGGAAAATCTTCTCCCACCGTGACCTTAATATAAGGATACGTTTTATCATCTTTTAGCAACGTATTATATTTTGGCTGATGCTCTTTAATTAGATTATTTTCTAAAACAAGGGCTTCAAGTTCCGAGTCTGTAACTACATATTCAAACCAGTTGATATGGGTTACCATTTGCTGTATTTTAAGAGTTTTTTTTGTGCTTTCACGAAAATAAGAACGTACACGATTTTTTAGGATAACTGCTTTTCCTACGTAAATTATCGTGTCGTTCTCATCATGCATTATATAAACTCCCGGCTTAGCCGGGAGCTTACTTAATTCTTCTTC
>JAUNIR010000120.1 GCA_030523345.1 Lachnospiraceae bacterium | reverse complement strand
GTATGCAATTGATACATGGTCAGTATTATTTTATTAGACTTAGTCAGTGCTTGTTGTCGAGATGATCGTTAGAACATAATACCGGAAGATATTTTTTAGAGATCGGAAAACCGGTCTCTTTTTATGTCTAGGAAGCGGATTATTACAGAAAAAATATAAAAATGAATATAATTCATTGAATTATATTCAACTTTATGTTAGGATATTAACAGAATTATCATAAAAGAGGAAAAGCTATGGAAAAGAAGGAAAAAATCCGACAGGTAAGAGCAGCTGAAACAAGAAGAAAGATTGTTGCTGCAGCAAAGAAATTGATTACGGAGAAGGGCTTTGAAAGTGTAGCTATTGAAGACATAGCAAAGGAAGCAGGTGTTTCTACAGGTTCTTTTTACACCTATTTTAAGAAAAAGGAAGACGTAATAGAAGAACTGAATCAAGCAGATTTTTTTACCCTTGCAAAGACTGTTAATGAAATCAAGGACAAGAATCTGAATGAACGCCTGAAATATTATTTCCGTGAATTTCTGGCTGAAATAGAGAGAGTAGGAATCGAGATTTGCAGGCAGTGGATCAGGAATAATATTAATCCAATCGAGATTGAAATCGAAGGTAATATGACCACTAAGTATGATCATGATTACCGGGCAATGAAATCAATCCTTGATGAAGGCATCAAAAGAGGTGAACTTTTAGGTGAAATCCCTGTAGATGAACTGGCACTGTTTATCAATGCACAACTCTACGGACTCATGGTTGCCTGGTGCATGACAGATGGCACTATGGTCGGATCGAAACAAGCCGATTCTTTCTGCGAAAGTATAGTAAAACCGGCACTTATGCCATACATAAAATAATAGGAGGATGCATAACATGATGAAGGATTTTATTTTCAGTAACACAACAAAAGTTTATTTCGGAAAGGATCAGCTTCAGCATCTGAGTGAAGAAATGTCGAAATTCGGGAAAAAGGTTCTACTCGTATACGGTGGCGGATCAATCAAAAGAATCGGACTGTATGACCGAGTGATGGAGGAACTTAATAAAGCAGGTATGACTGTGTTTGAACTTCCCGGAGTGGAGCCGAATCCTCATCATACAACTGTAAATAAGGGAGCTGCGATCTGTAAGAAAGAAGGAATCGATGTGGTGCTTGCCGTAGGCGGGGGTTCAACGATCGATGCAACTAAGGCAATAGCTGCAACAGCAAAGTATGAAGGTGATGACTGCTGGGATATCATTACAGGAAAAGCATTTGTTCCCGATAATCTCCCTATCGTAACTGTTCTGACTCTTTCCGCGACTGGTTCGGAAATGGATATCGGTGGTGTCATCAGCAACGTGGAACTGAACGATAAGCAGCCTATGTTCGGACCAACACTCAGATCGAATGTCTCATTCCTTGATCCTACAAATACATTCAGTGTCAATGCATATCAGACGGCCAGCGGCAGCGTGGATATCATGGCACACGTCTTTGACGTCGCGTATTTTTCGGCACAGGAAGAGATGGATATGCTTACGCGTATGCAGGAAGAGGTACTGAAGACGGTCGTTAAGTATGCTCCGGTTGCTATTGATAAACCTGACGACTATGAAGCTCGTGCGAACCTTATGTGGGCATCTTCCTGGGCTTTGAACGGCTTCCTTTTCAGCGGGATCTCACAGGATGCAGTATGTCACATGATAGAACACGAGGTATCTGCATTTTATGACATCACGCACGGTCACGGGCTTGCAATCATAATCCCGAAATGGCTGACTTACATCCTGAATGAATCAACAGCACCTAAGATTAAGAGGCTCGGCGTAAACGTATTAGGAGTCGACACTTCACTTTCTGATATGGACGGAGCCAAGGCAGCCGTAGCAGCTTTGGAAATACTTTTCTTTGAAACGTTAGGTCTTAAGAGTCGCCTTTCCGATCTTGGAATTGATGATAAGAATTTTGCACTTATGGCAAAAAAAGCATGTGGCTCTAAAGGAAAGCTTGAGGGCGTCACTACGTTGACCCCTGATGATGTTGAGAAGATATTCAGAATGTGCCTGTAAATTATTTAGGGCAATTGTAATACAACTATTGAAGAACGAGGTGATTTTGGAATGATTTGCGAAGAGGAAATGGTGGATCTGCGGATTCCGGATCCGAAATTTATCGAGGAAAACAAGAGGCTGGCACAGCTTGCTTTCAGATTGAACCATACAATGCCAATGACTGATGAATATCAGGAAATCATGAAAGAATTGTTTGGTGATAATCTTGGAGAGGGTTCACTTGTGAATGCTCCTATTTTGGGTGTTTGCTTTGATCATATAAAGATAGGCAAAAATGTAGTGATCAATTCCAATATGCTTGCAATGGCAAGAGGCGGGATCACGATAGAGGATGACGTGCAGATAGCGGCAAACGTGCAGCTTCTAACCAATAATCATGATCCTTACGAAAGAAGGATACTCCCATGCAGACCGATACTGATCAAAAAAGGAGCATGGATCGGCGCGGGTGCAACAATCCTGCCGGGAATCTGTGTTGGCGCCCATGCAATAGTCGGAGCAGCATCTGTGGTAACAAAGGATGTACCTGATTATGCTGTTGTGGTTGGTAATCCTGCAAGAGTAGTAAAGATGCTGGATGCAGAGAAATTTCTGTAAATAAAAAAGAGAGGCGGAGGAGACATGGAGAATGTTTTTGGTGAAAACACGAAGAAACTTGGTTTCGGAATGATGAGACTTCCTGAACTTGCTACATCCGGAAAGTTTGGAAACATCGATATCGAGCTTACCAAGAAGATGGTGGATTACTTTATATCCGAAGGCTTTACTTACTTTGATACTGCCTGGATGTATTGTGGGTTCAAGAGTGAGGATGCTGCCGGTGAAGCACTGGTAAGCAGACATAACAGAAACGAATTTACGCTGGCCACCAAGCTTCACTCAGGATTCTTTAACAGTGAAGAAGAAAGGGAGAAGGTGTTTCAAACCCAGCTTGAGAAAACACGGGTGGATTATTTTGACTACTACCTTCTTCATGACCTCGGAGAGGACCATTATAAGAAGTATCAGAAATTTGGATGCTTTGAATGGCTGGCTGACAAGAAGAAAGCAGGATATGTCAGACATATGGGCTTTTCATATCATGACAGGGCAGACCTTTTGGACAGGATACTTACAGATCATCCTGAAGTGGAATTTGTTCAGCTCCAGATCAATTACCTTGACTGGGAGAGTGAGGTAATACAGTCAAGAAAATGTTATGAAGTGTGCGAAAAACACGGTAAGCCTGTGATCGTTATGGAGCCTGTCAAAGGCGGAACACTGTCTAACGTAGTGCCGGAGGTTGAAAAGCTGTTTAAGGATCATGCGCCTGATATGTCGATCGCATCCTGGGCAATCAGATTTGCAGCAAGTCAGCCAAATGTAAAGATGGTTCTTTCCGGTATGGGAAACATGGACATGCTGACAGATAATACAGGGTATATGAAGGATTTTATTCCATTGAACGCTGAAGAGATGGACATCATAAAGAAAGTAACGGATTTGATAAATTCAAGCATAGCTATACCTTGTACAGGGTGTGCATACTGCGTGGACGGATGCCCTAAAAATATACCGATACCAAAGTATTTTTCTGTTTATAATGCTGAGATGCAGGAATATAAAGGTAAACCATTTACTCCTCAGGGCGAATACTATGACAGGCTTACTCAGGTATATGGCAAGCCGGGTGACTGCATAAGATGTGGAAAGTGCGAGAGAATCTGTCCTCAGCATCTGCCGATAAGAAACAATCTTAAACTGGTAGCTTCGCAATTTGAGTGATATTACAAATGTAAGAAAGAAGGGAAGTCTGCCAACTTATAATAAGCTGGCAAAGGCTCTCGGTGTATCAATTGATGAACTGACAGGTAGTATTTCAGAAGGTAGCAGGGTGCTTTCGGATGTCGATTTGATTCTTCAAGATTGTTCAAAAGAAGAAAGAGAATTGCTTGTTGAAGTGTTGCGAGTTGTGAAAGAAGTGGTTCATGGGAAGGTTGTTCAAGAATCTTCAAGAATTGATAGTAATACAATTTTTGATAAGAATTGGTAGAATATGGATCTGGGATAAAGGTTGAATTATTTGTGCTTTTCAATTACAATGTGAAGGCAGATAGACAATCTTTTTTTAGAGGTTACGAAGCCTGCCAAAATCGTATTAGTTGAGGTTACAAAGCCTACCAAAATTGTATTAATAGAGGTTACGAATCCTATCAAAATCGTATTACCAGGGGAACAGGCAATGCTTGTTCCTCTTTTCAATTTTAATACATTTACAAACGTGCGTATATTAAATATAAAATAAGCACGTTTGTTAAAAGAGAATGATGATGCCAATTGATAATTTTGGACATTTGTGCCCCTAATTTTCAGCGCAATCCATTTAATAAAAATGCCGTTTACGGCAAAAATATTAAATGGAGATACGAATAATAAGCACAAATACGCACAAAATAATGTTTATACCGTAAATATGGCGCGAATTTAAGGGGAAATACGCTTAATATATTGACTTTCCCTTATTATTGGTTATAATTTAAGGGAAAGAAAAAACATTGAGGGAAAGACAATGAAGATAGATAAAAAACAATGGAAATGGACAAGAGAGCCAAAAGCTTTCTCTATTGAAGATGACAGAATTGAAATAATAACGAATCCGCATACTGATTTATGGCAGCGCACATATTATCATTTTAGAAATGATAACGCCCCTGTGTTGCAGATAACCACGGATGAGAAGTTTTTTTCATTTACTGTAAAGACAGAATTTGAAAGTAAAGTTCGTTTTGACCAGTGTGGCGTAGTTATGTATTTGGATAGTGATAATTGGCTCAAAGGTTCAATTGAATATGAAAATGATGATTTTCAGCATCTCGGAAGTGTGGTAACAAATAATGGTTTCTCTGACTGGGCTACAACTGAAATAGATGCAAGCATAAAATCTATGTGGTATAGATTTAGCAGGCGAGAGGATGATTATTGTATCGAATGCTCCGAGGATGGTGTTAAATATAAGCAGATGAGAATCTGCCATATGTATAAAGCCACTGATGAAATTCAGTTTGGCATTTATGCTTGTAGCCCAGAGGAGTCATCTTTTAAGGCAGTATTTACTAACATGGAAATAACAGAATGTAAGTGGTTGGCTCATGATGGTCAGGCACCGGACGAGGAAATTTAGTAAGACAGCATGGCTGTGTGAGAGGTAGGTGTTTAAGTAATTGAGAACATTTAACTATTCAAAAATAAAAGAAGAAAAATGGGATTCAGAAATTCTTGGTCTCGTAGCAGCAATATATAAGTTCGCAGGTAAGCAGGAACTGTACCTTAAGCAAAGACCCGATGAGCTTGAAAAGCTTGTGGAGATTGCAAAGATTCAGAGTACCGAGGCTTCAAATGCGATTGAGGGAATTGTAACCACCAATACAAGAATTAAGCAGTTGGTTGAGGAAAAGACCACACCTAAAAATAGAGACGAAGAGGAAATCGCAGGTTATCGTGATGTACTTAATATCATCCATGAGAGTTTTGATGCGATTCCTATTACACAGAATTATATCTTGCAGTTGCATAAAATCCTGTGTAGCCATATGAATAACCCACTCGCAGGGAGAACTAAGAATGTACAGAATTATATCAGCGCCACATATCCTGGTGGGCATACAGAAGTGCTGTTCACTCCTTTGGCTCCATTTGAGACACCAGAGGCACTTGATAGAATTTGCGAAGAATACAATAGGGTGATTGGAAATTATGAAGTGGAGCCATTGTTGGCTATTCCGATTTTTATTCATGACTTTTTGTGTATCCACCCCTTCAATGACGGTAACGGTAGAATGAGCAGACTGCTTACAACCCTGCTACTTTATCGCAGTGGCTTTTATGTAGGAAAGTACATCTCACTTGAAGCTAAGATTGCGAAGAACAAGGATTTGTACTATGAGGCTTTAGGTCATTCCCAGGATGGCTGGCATGATGGTAAAGAGGATGCAGTTCCATTCATCAAATATCTGCTTGGAACCATTCTTGCGGCCTACAAGGATTTTGAAGACCGATTTGAAATTGTGGAAGAGAAACTTCCGGCAATCGATATGGTGCGTAAAGCTACGCAGAACAAGAT
>JAUNIR010000119.1 GCA_030523345.1 Lachnospiraceae bacterium | reverse complement strand
TACCTGTACACATAACGGTATCAAAGTGATCTACAGCACCTGTTCTATTAGTAAGGTTAAATGATCCCATATCATGCATTACAAAGATATATTCAATGTCCTTACGTACATAACTTCTCTTAATATGATATGTCTCAAGATCAGGTGTAGTCATTACTACAACATCAGCATCCATCTTCATCATAAGTGTGATAAGCTTTTTCTCACCAATGTAGTAAGCCTTGATCTTATCATTTTTCTCAGCCATTTCAAAAATCTTATCATTGAAATCGCTTGTAATATAATGAATAGTAATATTCGTATGCTCTAATAAGTACTCGATTATTCCCTTGTAATACTTATAGAATCCGCTTCCCTCTGAGTAAAATACAAGCTTTTTATTTACTACTGAGAAAAATCTCTTATAATCTGCTCTTTCTTTTTTAGCTTCTTCATCGCCAAATAGTTTACGTTTTTTCTTACCTACAGACTTAAGCTCATTAAGCTGAGCTCTACTTTTTTCGAGTTCCTCGTAATCTACATATTTCTTTGGATTAATAAAGAAATTAAGAATATAAAGCTGTACTGTAGACAACAAATTACTTGCTACCCAATAAACAGCAACACCTACTGAAACATACCATCCAAGATATAGAGAAAGCCCTACAGAAATAACCATCATACTATATTTATTAGCATTTGATTGCTCAGCCTGAAGTACATTGCTAGCATTCTGACAAACACACATAATCCATGCAGATAAACCAGCAATAATAGGTGATAGAATAAATAATCCCTTTGATAGAGCTGGAATCACACCAAGATTGATGCCATAAAACATAACATCAATTGACGAATCACCAATGCCTCTTTTAATTACCTCAATAAGTCCCATAAGGATTACAAGCTGAATGATAAGTGGAATTACTGATGATAACGGATTGTACTTATATTTTTTATAAATAGCACTTTGCCCTTCAGCAATCGCATCCTTATCGCCAAAATGCTTTGCATTAAGGTAATTAATATCAGGCTGCATTTTAACAATTTTTATTGAGTTAAGCTGCACCCAGACAGATACAGGAATAAGCACTATTTTACTAAAAAAAGTAAATAGCACTATTGCCCATCCGTAGTTATGACAAATTTTATAGCAGCCCATTAAGGCCCAGTTAAATGCTGTATATAATGCTTCCATATTATTCCTCAATTTATAATATTTATCTTGTGGTAAAAATATAAATTTAAATCATATTTGAACTATATAGCTTCACCTTAAATAGAATATTCTATTGCTTCTATTATTCTTTTTGATCCAAATCCATCAACTAAACACTGCATTTTATTGCTAATATTTTTTCTATGCTTAAATCCTCTTATTCTATCAATAACGTCGTCTATTGTTTTATATATATCGTCATACCTTACATCACCTAAATACGGCATCAAATTATCTTTCTCAAATTGTATAACATTATCTAATTGATTATCAGCGAACGAATATGTTATTGTGGGCGTTCCACACGCACAAAGTTCATATAAAGACGTTCCTCCTGCAGAGATAGCCAAATCTGCTTCTAGCATATAATCTATCATATTGTCTACTGTTTTATATATAACAATATTATTGTAATTTATATATTTACTATTTATATAATCATAGTCTTTATTAAATCTTCCACATATGGCAACAATATCGTATTGGTCACACATTGATAACTTACCAAGCATATTATCAATAATTTTATAATTGTCAGAACCTCCACATATTATTAACAATTTTCTAATATTTTTAGATATTTTTCTCTCACTTATCTTTTTAAATTCACTGCGAAGAGGGACATATTTGCATCCTAGCATGTTAACACGATTAGTATATTTGCTTTTATCATATTCAAATTTTGAATAATAATTTGCATAGCAAATCAATTTATTAACCGGATAATCAAAAGCATTGATATCATCAATGTATATCGTTTCAGATAATATAGTAATTGCGCGTAAATACTTTTCTGTAACATAATAAGAGTCAATTATTATTTTCCTAATATTACAACAGGCAATCAATTTGGAAATAATATCTATTTCCGAGTCCATATCATCCCATTTACTACCAAGTACTATATAATCATATCCTCTGCTACTAATAAGAGACACTGCAGTGTCATCTGCAAGTATGAAAACAGATTCGTATCCTTTGTCACTTGCCGCATCGGCAATCGATAGGCATCTCATAATGTGTCCTGTTGCCACAATGTTATTCATATCTACACGAAAATACAGTGTCTCTTTATTTTTTGTCATTTATTTTTATCACCAACGTAATATTATTCCACCAATCTTATCACTTCGAAAGCTTCCGCCTTCTCAACACCAACTGCAGCTCCTCTTACAATCGCAAGTGATTCTAACATTTTAAGTGATCTTGGGTGAGGAAAACCACACAATTCTGTTTCATATTGAGACATAGCGCTACATTTTATAGTAAAGGTTTTAGTAATATCAACATATTTTTGTGGATAAAAACTATTTTCTTTATTTCCAAAATTCCATTCTGTAGAGGAGACTGTTTCAAATCCATATATTTCTCTTACCGAATATTCACCAATTGGACGTGTAGCAGTTAGTACTGCTTCGTTTGTAACTCTATGATCGATATTTAGATCACCAGAATGGTGTGTATACACAATAGTTGGACATATTCTATTTATGTATGATTCCACTGTTTTTACAATGTCTAATAATGCAACTGAATCAAATCTATTATCCGGATATGATTCAAAATATATTTCTTTAAACTGAATAATATCTGCAGCGTTCTTTGAATTTTTATGTAAGTCTTCAACGGCTTCTTTATCGGCTCCTTCTCTATTATCCCATCTTGACGTCTGTCCTTCCCCAAGAACAAGAGCATATACTTCATCTCCATTTTCGATATGTTTTCTCGCAGTTCCACCTACTCCCAATATCTCATCATCAGGATGGGCAGCAATAATTAATATTTTTTCATCTAACTATTCCTTTTAACAAATTCAACTCTAGCAGAGATTTTACCATCACCTATTTCCGCTCTGTCAAGTTCTAATCGATACTCTCCAAAATTAATAAATGCTCTTGGATAATCCTCTCCATCAAGCATTCTAATATAATCATATATTCTTTCTAAATCAAATTCCGGTAACAATTCGCTTTCACTAGGTTTTCTCCTAATAAAACTGGTTACCTCACCTTCTTGCGCTTTTGCAACCATCTCTTCAGATATGAACCTTGGAATCATTTTATCAAAAATAATGTCAGCAGCACGTTCAAATATTTCCTGTGCACTTCCAGACAGTGAAAGCGGTTCTTTAAAATAGATTGGACCTTCGTCAATACCGCCTGTAACACGAATCGCAGAAATCATGGTGTTTTTGTGTCCACAGACAATCAAATTCTGTAGTGGGCTTCCCCCTCGACCATACGGCAAATCCGTCATATGAAATACTACGCAATTATAATTTTCATATATTTCAGAAGGAATGAAATATGACCAATGTGGGAAAAAATATATTCAGGGTTAAATTTATTTATTTTATCAAATATAAATTCGTCTTTTGATGTAATTATTTTCATCCTTCAATAATACAATTTCTAAAATATCTTAATTTACATTTGCTTCTCTTTAGAAATGTGAAACTCAAGGCTTCTATATGTCTCCAAAAATTTATTGTTAATGAAAGACCTATATGATCCAATATTTCCAGGCTTTACTTTTCCCTTAATCATGCAGACAGATGGGTAATTTTTTTGAATATATTCAACACCAAGTTTGATTATTTTAGTTCCATATCCATTTAATCTATACTTTGGAGCAATACTATAACTCACCTCAGCCTCTAGATAGTTTACATCAAAATCAAATCGTATTTGGCCTAAGGCGATATTGTTTTTCTCAAGAATCAATTGTACTCTTTGACAGTTTTTCAATGAATTATTAAACCACTCACAATGTTTATCATAAGTAATAACTTCACTATTAAATGAATTTTGCCGAGTTACAGAATCATTAACCCATTCAAACAAAATGTTACAATCTTCCTTAGTTGCCTCTCTTAAATACATTTCATCCATCATAACTCTCCAAACAAATTTAATGTCAAGGGTTCTCCTCTTTCTATATCTCTTAAGGCAACACATCCAATAACCTTATCATAATATTTTGGTGCCAAACCATATCCCGGTCTAATAATTCTAATGTTGTTTTCTGTAAATTTTTCTCCCTTTTTTATGCTGTCAACCACAAATATAGATCTTCTAAAGGCAATATTACTGTGTTCTTGCTCTGTTGGCCCATATTTCACTTGACCTATAGCTAGTTCTACTTGTCTAATATCACGAACCATGTTTTTAAACTCATCAGGTTCCATAGAAAAAACACTATCAGGATTTTCAATTTGTCTGCTAATACAAAAATGTTTCTCAATAATACGTGCGCCCATCGCAACGGCCGCAATTGCACCAACTGATCCCATTGAATGATCAGAAAGTCCAACCGGCACATTGAATACTTCGCCCATATTCCTCATAGTGACTAAATTCATCTGATCTGTTATAGCAGGATACGCACTTGCACACTTAAGAAGTACTATCTGATTACAACCATTACTTCTTATTGTGTTTACTGCATCCTCTATTTCCCCCAATGTTGCCATTCCTGTTGAAAGTATAATCGGTTTTCCTTTACTTGCAACATATTTTAACAATGGAATGTCAACTAATTCAAAAGATGCAATTTTATAAAAATTAACGCCTAACTCCTCTAGGAAATCCACTGATGTCTTATCAAACGGAGTTGATAAAAAATCTATTCCTATTTTGTTTGCTTCTTCTTTTAGTTCTCCTTGCCACTCCCATGGAGTATAGGCTTTTTTATATAATGAATATAGATTTTCGCCACACCACGTACCATTATCAATATTAAACCACGATTTGTTGCAATCTATAGTCATAGTATCAGGAGTATACGTCTGAATTTTAATACAATCTGCACCGGATTCCTTAGCAGCATATATTATCTCTTTTGCACGATTAATATCGCCTGCATGATTAGCCGACATTTCGGCTATGATGTATGTTGATTTTTTACTTTGCATCATAACATTTTTATCTAAAAATATACTCATATATTAACTCCTATATGATACACTTCTAGTTCTCTCTCTTTAGTATAGAATATTTAACCTCTGCTAATTTCCAATCTGTATCTGAATCAATATCCTGCACATACATTTCGTCCAAAACTATAGGTTGAGTATTGTCAGTAACAAGCTTTTTTTTCTCTAGTATGTCCTTTACCTTGAACGCGTATATTTGCCCAGCATCATGATATATTTTCTCTAAATCCTGTGATCTTTTATCATACATTTCCTCACTACACACAACGACTCTATTATCGCGTACAAAATATCCTCTTTGAGGCGGATATGAGTATTCTACAACTGTTTGTACGGTAGAAACATCTTCTCTAACTAATGTATCCATAGCAGTTCTCAATAAAGAAGTGTTAACAAATGGAGCAGTAGGATATATACAACAACCCATATCAAAAGACCTATTTATTTTTCTATACATATCAATAACTTCTTCTATCACCTCATATGTTCCTGCATAATCCGATGAGTTTTCCGAACTACGCATAAAAGGAACACTGGCCCCATACATGGCAGATATCTTAGCAATTTCATCATCATCAGTAGATACCATAACCTCATCAAACAAGTGTGATTTAAGAGCAGTTTCTATAGAGTACGCTATAATTGGTTTACCGCAAAATAACTTTATATTTTTATGTGGGATTCTTTTACTTCCACCCCTAGCTGGAATAATAGCAACTGTTTTCATTTTTATTCTCTCAATAAATTATATGTCACTCATAGAGTTCAAACACGACTTACATACATTACAAAGTTTTCCTTCTTTGATTTGTTTACGCAAAATATTTATTTTTTCACCATTCCACATTTCTCCCAATGTTGCATCTTTAATATTTCCTAGTCTTATATTTTTACCCCACTCTACACAACATGGAAATACATTACCATTACAATCAACCATTAAACGATTAAACGGTTGGTCACATTTCTTGTCTGTATCTGGTAAATCTTCACGAACAATCATATCTGAGAAATCCATTACATTTTGGAAATCTATTATATCAACTTTTCTACGATCCGGCTGCAGGCGAGCCCGTCCCCAT
>JAUNIR010000118.1 GCA_030523345.1 Lachnospiraceae bacterium | reverse complement strand
CGGAAGGAGTATGTCAGGAATCAGCCATCACATAAAATTTGTGATTGAGCCTTTTATTTAATACTAGACTAGCTTTGTTTTCCATCGTTTAATTCCTCTAATCCCTCAAGCACAAACTCTCCGTCTTCGATAATGGCTGTTTCACTGCCATCTTCGTGAACTGCATATATTCCACCAAGCTCATCATATGGAATTGTAATATCTGTATGACAATTAAAATATGCCTTTGATGGATCTGTTTCTCTATATTTCTTAGTAAGTTCATTATCTCTTGCAATTATTTCCTTGCCATCAGGATTATATACCTTCACATCTTCTTCATGTGAATAGCAAGTATCTCCTACAGCAAAATGAGGCCCCGTCTTCTCTCCAATTAAAATAGGCAGTTTTGCTTCTATTCCATATTTTCTAGCCATGGCATAAGCAGTTGTATTAGTACCAATTGCAAATTCTCCTATAGGAAGAGTCTCATGATTGTGCATTATATTTTCACGAATATATTTTTTGTTTTCCTCTTCTCCCTCAAAATTCTTACATGAATAATCAACAATCATTCCATTCTTAAATGTAATCGTAAGATCAATATAGTTGAGTCCAAACAAATATACTTCAGAAACATTAAGCACACCATTTGTTCCTTCTAGAACTGGTGATGTAAACACCTCTCCAACCGGAATATTAACATCGGCAACACAATTCTCAAAGGATGTTTGTTTACTTGCATCTGTTATTTTTTGTGTCTTAATAATTAATCGAGTTTTGTTTGTACCTCTACCCTCTATTCTGACCTCATTAGCGGTGTCCAAAACGTCAATAATCTGCTGCTGCATGTTTTCATAACGCTTGTAATCCAAGTTGTTCAACTTAACGGTTTCACTGAAGATTTCGGCAAATTTGTCACCTATTTCAGGAATAGGATATGCAATTATAGTAAAACTGCGTTCCTCCCCCTTAATGTACTTATTTGTAAGTTGACTCAAACGGTCATTTATGTCAACCTGATTTTTTCTACCCACTACATCTAGTGTAATTGCAGCTTCATTAACCACTGGGGCAAAAGGTTCTTCTCCAAATACCTCTATAACTGCCGGCCCTGCATGTTCGGCTGCTAAATCCTTCATACTTTCATAAGTTTCTTTGATAACAAGTGTTTTTCTATTGACAAAATCCTTATTGAGGTATAACGCCAAATCTTCCCTGTGATCATAATCATACTGTTTATTAGGTATTGCACCAGTAAATCCGATTTTATTCACTCCGCTCTTCACAAGTGACAAAGTACCCGCTCTATATATAACTGGTTTAAGTCCCATCTCTTCGAAGTTTCTAATTGCTGACTTTACTACCCTTTCAAATCCAAGATTATAGCGTATATTTACCGTAGTCTTCTTGTCTAACGGTTTTCCTGCCTTTACAAAACCGATTCTATAGCCTTCTGTATACGTCTTTGCCATAGCATCGATTTCTTCTTGTGGCATACCACCAAGAAATTGCGCCACACCTATTTCATTCTCAGTAATATATTCTCCATACTTATACAAATATTCCGGCATATATCCAGCTCCAGCATTATCCTTGCTACTTTCACCCAAATCTTCCGTCATAATTATATTCGTTGCGAAGTCAAGAGTTGGATCAAGCTGACTTCTTATCCTTAAAGGCGAAATAATGTCACAATTATCTGATATAAACCAGTAAATCATATCTTTGAGATCTTTAGCCTTAGGTGCTACTCTTCCATTTAAAAGTTCCTCTCCTAAGTCCTTAGCATCTTTAAACATCACGTATAATTCAATAAATAATTCAAGATATATTACTAATATTTCTTTATAGGATTCTACAATCTCTTTTTTTCCTGAACCCTTGTATTCGTTTTCATAGTACTTTAATTCAAATACATAAGGAATTAGCGCTCTTATTTCAGAATAGATAAAACAAAGCATCTGCGCGGTTGTAACATCCACGTCACCAAACATCTCACTGCAATACTTTGGGTTCCCATAGCTTTTACTATAGTTTTCAGGCAATATATCTGCATAAATTCGCCTATTATATCCTTCATCATACTCTGGATTTAATATGTCCAAAATAAAACTTGATAAGGTACAGAAATACTCCTTAAATTCTGTAGCCACATCAAGCTCTCCTTTAATTTCCTGTATTCTATTAGTCGCTAATTCGCATCTTTCTTCTATCATTACTCGCTAAATATTACTTTCCTCTGTAAAAACACATCTATACTGTTTTTCCTAACATAACAAGAGCTATCCACAACGCCAGTACTATTGAATTTGCAACTATCGAAACGATTGGCACCCACCTATGGATATCTCTTTCAGAAAGGGATGTAAGTCCTGCAATGATTCCTAGAAAATCAAGAATCATTGCAAATAGTCCTTCCGCCCCCATAATTACATTTGATTTACCCGAATGAACAAATGACATATATATACCGCCAGCCATTACAATTATAGAAATCAAACACATCATAACTCCCATCACCCCTGCAAATGAATGATGTTTTGTTGTGAACATAAAACTCTTCGGTTTTTTAATCTTGACCGGCTTTGGCATTTACCTACTGAACTCCATATTCTTTATAGTAATTATTAATAGCTTCCATAATGTCATCATCTATTATAATTCTTCCGTCTATTTCTCTATTATAGAGGTACTCGCTCACCTCTTTCATTGAAACAATTGCACCTGTTTCAAATCCATATACGTCTCTCACTTCATCAAGAGCTGACTTAGATCTATCCCCCGAAAGACCAACCTCGCATCTATTGAGCGATACCATAAGTCCCACGATTTCCACATCTCCCTGAGCTCTTACAATAGGCACCGTCTCTTCCATAGACTTGCCAGATGTAGTAACATCTTCAATCATTACTACCTTATCCCCATCTTTGATCTTATAGCCTAAAAGGGATCCCATATCTGCGCCATGATCCTTCTCTTCCTTACGATTAGAACTATATTTAATCTCCTTGCCATATAATCTTGAATAAGCTTCTGCAGTTACTACTGAAAGAGGAATTCCCTTATATGCTGGGCCAAAAAGAACATCGAAATCATCACCATACTTATCATGAATAGCCTTAGCATAGTACTCTCCAAGCTTTGACAGCTGGCTACCAGTTACGTATGCACCTGCATTCATAAAAAATGGTGATTTTCTTCCACTCTTAAGTGTAAAATCGCCGAACTTAAGTACATCACTTTTAACCATAAATTCAATAAACTCTTCTTTGTATCTTTCCATAACCGCTTCTCCTTTTATTTTTGAAATTCAATTCTTTTAATTCTAGCCTGCTGACCAGGGTAAACAATTACATACAAGTAACATCCCTGTGCCTTATCTGATGATATCATTACTGCTTCTTCATCAGGCTTTAACTCTGCCTGCGATATCACATTAAGCCCTTCATCACAAAGCACAAACAATCCAAGTGGCGCTCCATTAGAATTCTCGCAGTCATATCTAAGTGTAATATCGCACTTACCATCCGGCGACTCTAATTTAGGACTTATAAGAACTGGTTCCTGTTGTCCATTTGCCACCAAGTATCCATATAAATCAAGCTCGCCAACTCTCTCGTAGTCTTCTGTGTAGCATAAATCAATAGACCTATCTGTCCCCACAGGGAATCCTGCATTTCCATCAAATTTATTATCTCCTGAATAGTATAGAGGATACCCTGGTCTGACTTCTCCTACTAGAATATATGAACTTCTAAGATATTCTGGTAGCGCATCATATTGATGATAATTGCTAACAGCTAGAATATGTGGATTATCATAAACTGCCATATCGTCATATGAGAAATAGAAGTCCCTATTCTCAATGCAAGTGTGAGCCGGTGTGCCCTCGAACTCTTCTTTGTACTTTACACATCCAATATACATATCAGGATTCATGTACCTTGCCACTTCCTGATCATGATAATTCTCTAGGAAAAGAATTGTATCCACGCCATAGTCTTCAGCGAAGTCAACAACTGCTCTTGCTTCAGCATATGGTTCATTGATTTTCTCTAACATTTTCTTATCACATATGAGAACAATAAGTACAAGATATGCTAAAGTACAATATTTGAGGACATTCATCATAAGCTTGTTATCTAGCATTTCATAGCTCTCTATCAATAGTCCCACTAAAATAAATGCTGGAATTACGTATGAATAGTTGTATCTACATGGAATATTATTGCTTTCATGGATTCCAAGAAGAATAAGCATAAAAACATTCCATACAATTGGGACATAGAAATATCTTTTCTTCTCGTCCTCTTCTTTGAATTTAACAAGACGAACAACTGAATATATCAAAAGTCCAATAAATACAAAGACAAAAAGTGCTTTTATTGCATACATAATTCCATTAAGAGACATTACGTCAATAACCTCTCTCATATCAAGAAATACGCCAAGAAGTCCACGAATGTACCAGTCTACAGACTCTATAAGATTATCTGTTTCTGTGAACATATAATTGCCGCCATATGTTTCAAATCCTAATTTATCTCTTAAAACTATAGAAATTCCTGATGTCAAAAGAGTAAGTACAATAACACCCGCCTTACATAAATCGATTTTCTTAATGTCACCCTTAAGTAAAATATTTAATGCATAACACAATATGAGTGGGAACACCCCCATAATTGTTACGAAGGTTCCGCTCGATAAGCCTGTAATAAATAAATTAACATTCAAGAGAACAAATAATACTATATTTTTAGTTTTTTCTTTTTTTAAGTCATCCTGTACGAGCAAATCAAGAAGTAAAAGTGATACAAGCACCTTCATTACATACTGTCCACCATTGAAGAGGAGCATATTAGCGTAGTCAAGGTATCCTACCCTGTATGGAGCCAGGAATATTAGCACTACTATGCATTTATTCGCAAGCTTCATTTCAAAGTTCTTCATTATATCAAAAAGAACAAAAATATAAAGCGCCATAAATACAATATTTCCAATTCCAAATGACAACCCCATCTTGCCCGTCAACATATACATTGGAATCGCTATAATCGCCGAACAATCAAATTCAGCAGTAGATGTATACTCCCAATCCGGAATTAGAAAGCTTCCATTTCGAATATACTCAAGAGTATGTCTATAGAGCTTTGCCATATCTATGTCAAGATATGCATCACACTTAAATAAATTGATACACACGATAAATAACACCTGTATTACAAGTATTCCAAGTAATACAAATCCTAATTTATCATTCCATAATTCTTTTAATTTGTTCTGTAATTTAGTCTTCAAATTTTATTACAACCGTCCCATCTATTATTTTTATTGAACCATCCGCTGGATAGCATGGCATTTCCATAACCTCTGGATTTGTCTTGAAAAATTCTTCATCTTCGTCAGAATCTCTCACCAAAGGATCAAATCCCAATACTCTTGTCATTATATTCCAAGATGAATACGCGGCTACATTAGTTTCCATCTTGCCTCCAATATTGAAGGTATCTCCTATCATACTTTGTCTAGAATTTGTAGAGTCATTGTCTGGTTTACCTAACAATGCAACTGCCATTCCATCTTCATAGCCGTCAATGCTCTTAATCTGTGTCATTAACACCTGATAATAAGCCGCATCATGATTATTAGTATACTGTTCTGCTAAGTAATTACCATTTGCAAACCATATATAAGAAAGAATCGTACCGATTAAAGCTATGGCAAAAGTGGCATTTATAGGCTTATATGCCTTATTTAATACATTAACCTTTCCCTCTACTACGTTCTTGTTTCCATCTACCATTTCTTCTTTATCAAGAAGTCTGCCCGTTGCTTCTAACACTGCAACCCCGATTAATAGCATAAACACTATATCAAAAGCCATAATCGTATACATCACGCCTGAAGATATGGCCATTATATACACAAGATTTATAGTCAGTGGAAGTACCACAACAACTAACCCTATTAATATTTTCTGACTTAAGCTTTTTTTAGAAATCATAACTACAATAAATGCATATGCAATCACAAGAATTGATAATAAAAATGTTATTCGCACTATATTATTGGGATTTGTAGCATATACATCCTTAAATGGCATTTTAAAAAAGCTCTTATAACAATGCATAATTCCCTCTATTAATTGAGAACCGCTTAATTGTCCCATAGTATCGTAGTTTTCTCCATGCTCCATTATCTGAAGTCCGGTTATTTTAAGAGCTATTTTATTACTTACAAAATATAGAATCATTGAAACAGCCAGGTATA
>JAUNIR010000117.1 GCA_030523345.1 Lachnospiraceae bacterium | reverse complement strand
GTATCCCAGGGTTCTCTTCGTATGATCACCGTACGCGGTACCAGAGATGAAGTCCTTGCACAGATCCAGGCAGAGGATCCTCTTTTCTGTGAGATCATTCCTCTCAGTCTGGAAGAAATCTTTATCAGTGAAACGGAGGTGGCTGGTTATGAAATCCAGAGTCTTCTCTTCTAAATTATGGAAAAATAATATTGTCGGAGGCGTATGGCTTCCGGTACTTCTTGGTATAGGATTTTTCTTCGCTTTTCCAGTAGCAGCACTGATGCAGATGGGCAACTGGACAGCGCGGGGATATCTTCCTGAACAGCTGCTTTTCCTCAGCAGAAATCTTCTTACCGATGGTCTTGTAGAAACGGGTGGCTTTATCATCATTCTTGCAGCCTTTTTAAATGCAGTACTTGGATATTTTTACCTCTTTTCCAGAGATCAGGTAGATTTTTATCACTCTCTTCCGGTGAACAGAACGCATATGTTTCTGCAGAAGCTGTATATGGGACTTGTCTATACCATGATTCCATATCTTATCACTGTACTGCTGACGCTGATCGTTTTTATAATCCGTGGTTATTTTGAGGTAAGTTTTCTGGCACTTGCACTTGAGATGCTTTTCTGGCATTTCCTCACTTACCTGTTTCTGTATTTTTGCTTTGTGTTGATTTTTTCTATGACAGGAACAATCCTTATGGGGTTACTTTCCATCTTTGGCTTTATGGACCTGCATTAAACTTTGTTCTTGCCGGATATACATCTGAATTTATCAACAATACCACCTACGCTTCTTCCGAATTTCTGGATTCAGTACAGGAATTTACTCCAATTACGATCATTCGTAATCTGTGCTGGGATGCTCCGGCTAACGCTGGTTCCCTGATTGCAGCTGTTTTCTTCACAATCCTTTTGGGCGTATTCTCTTACCTGGCCTATGTAAGACGTCCATCTGAAGCAACTGGGAAATCTATTATTTATACCTGGTTTGGTGTACTTCTGAAATTCGCGGTAGTCATTCCATGTGGACTTACTATGGGACTTGTCATGTATTCCCTGCAGCCAAATGCCAGAGAATTCTGGGGAATTTTCGGATTGATCGCAGGAACCCTTCTGACCAAGGGGCTTATGGAAATCCTGTATACCTTTGATTTCCGTTCTTTCCTGAAATACAAAGTTCAGACACTGCTCTCACTTGCGGCTGTTTTTGCTGTCGTTTCTTTCTTTATTTTCGATCCATTACATGTAGCAGAATACATTCCTTCTTATGAGAAACTGGCAGGAATCAATTTGGAAACTTACGATGAGCATACATCTGTCATGTATCTTAAGCTCAATGAAAATGAAGAAGCAAATATTTACTATCATATGACCCAGGAAGCGATGCTGACGAAAAATGGCACAGAGCTTGGAGAAAAAACCTATGAAGTTTTAAAAGAGATCATTACAGAAAGCAAAGAAGAACATACTTCTTTAAATGGTTCCTATCATACTGTAACCTATCGTCTGAAATCCTAATGATTCATCTAATGGATATTCCATCATTGGCATCAATTCAATATGGGTATACCCCGCTTCCTTAACATATGCACAAAGTTCATTAGCTATTTCTATATAATTTGGGAAAGCATTTTCTTCATCTGCAGTAAATGACGATAGATTAACCTCATAAATAACCATAGGCTCATCTGATTTAACAGCCGCCCTGTTTTTCATCCATTCTTTATCTGTGAAATCAAATGTTTTTATATCCGCAACAACTGACGCCGTATCTGGACGAAGCTTTGCAGAAAAACCATATGGATCTGCTTTTAACATAATTACAGACCCTTTGGCTTTAATTTCATATTTGTAAGCATCATTTACCTTAACACCAGGAATAAAAATTTCATAAACACCTGAGTTCCCTAATCGTCTCATCTGGTGCATTCGGCCATCCCACTTATTGAAATCGCCAACTACAGACACTCTCATAGCATTTGGTGCAAAAACAGCAAAACTTACTCCCCTTACGCCATCAATAGTTCTCTTATGCGCTCCAAGATATTTATAAATATCGTAACAAATTCCTGCATTGAACTTCTTTAATACCTTTTCATCAATTGTCGGCTTGAATCTATATGGATCCTCAATCTCAACAATAGATCCATCTTCGTATGTAACTTTATAATAATAATTGAGCTTATCAACTCCGGCAAAGCCTGTAAAAGTAACTGCAAAAAAGCCTGCCTCGTCAGCAAGTTCCATTTTGTATTCTTTAGCATCATTTCCAGATTTGACTATAGCAGTTGCCTTTGTTGCTCCAGGAAAAAAGGCTTGTAGTAAATATCCGCCTAAGATCTTTTTAAGACCAAGAAAATCATGTGGATGATCTTCCTCAGAATATACAACACCTTCGATTCTTGCCCAATCCATTAATTTATAAAGTTTTTTTGTCATAAACGATTTTCTCCCTTTATGAAAACTACTTCTCTATTTCATGAATAAAAATTCCACTTCTAAGCTTTGGTTCAAACCATGTTGATTTAGGAGGCATAAGTAAAGATGCATCCGCAACATTAAATAATTCCTGAATACTTGTAGGATACATAGCAAAAGCAATTTTACAGTCTGTATGTACCCTCTTTTCTAATTCCTCTGTTCCTCTTATTCCTCCAACAAAATCAATTCTTTTATCAGTCTTTGGATCCTTTATTCCAAACAATGGATCTAAAACATTATTTTGAAGGACCGAAACATCGAGCCCCTCAACTGGATCATCAACTAATAATTCATTATTAAAAGAAAGTGTGTACCATCTATCTGCTAAATAGACAGATACATCGCCTTTTCTCGTAGGATGCTTATCAGTTGATGTTAATTCTGTGACTTTTCCGACTTTTTTGAGTGCATCTATAATTTCTGCTTCAGATTTTCCATTAAGATCTTTAATAACCCTGTTATAATCCATAATCATAAGCTGATCATCTGGGAATAATACTGACAAGAAATAATTGAATTCCTCATTTCCTGTATACGATGGAAACACTTCTCTTCTCTTAAGTGATACTTTAACAGCTGAAGCACATCTATGATGACCATCAGCAATATATATTGATGTAATTTTTTCAAATCCTTCTTTTATAGCCTGAATATCTGCATCTTCATCTATAATCCAAACTCTGTGTCTAATTCTATCCTCAGATACAAAATCATATATTGCTTTTTTATCTTTAGCCTTTTCAACAATAGCATTAAGACCTTCATCTGATTTATAAGCAAGGAATATTGGGCCTGTCTGGGCTGATAATGTATCCACATGTCTTATCCTATCCAGTTCCTTATCAGCACGAGTGTTTTCATGCTTTTTAATTGTCTGATTAATATATTCATCAACAGATGCACACGCAACTATTCCAGTCTGCGCTCTTCCATTCATTGTAAGTTCATAAATGTAATAACAGTCCTTTGTTTCTTTAATATATTCACCTCTTGATAACATTTCAGTAAGAAGCTCTGATGCTTTAAGATATGCTTCATCACAATACATATCAAAATCATCGTCAAACTGTGTTTCTGGTCTGTCTATATTCAGAAACGATAATGCGTTTCCTTTTACTGCCTCCTTTGCTTCTGCCCTATTATACACATCATATGGCAATGCTGCGATTTTATGCTCAAGCCCTTCTTTTGGTCTAATAGATTTAAATGGTTTTATTACAGCCATGACTTTCTCCTTAATAAAATTATATGGATACAGTGCATCCATTTTCTTATACATAATTATTTTTATTATACTATAAAATGTTCCTCATAGGAATATTTTGTATATATATTGTGGTTTTTGTAAAAAACAAAAGGACCAGAAAAATCTGGTCCTTAAATTCTAGTTTTCTTCAAATTGTGCTCTATACTGTCTGTCTCTCTCTACTGCAGCTTCACTTGCTAAATCCATATATCTTATAAAAGCATCTTCTACTGGCATTTTATACTTCATAGCAAGTTCCTGAAGTATTGGACGAAGTGCCTGAATTTGTTCAGAAACCGGTGTTTTTTGAGGATCAGGATCCATATCCTGCAAATTCTCCTCAATAAAAGTATAGATTTGTCCTAAAAACTCTTTATCTTCTGCTGTCATAGCTATCCACCTAGATAATATTATTTAACTACTCTTACTCTGATTACACCATCAATCTCAGAAAGCTTATTAACAATGTCATCAGTAATAGGTGCATCTGAATCAGCAAGAGTATATGCATAGTCACCCTTAGATTTATTTGTAAAATCGGAAATATTAATGCCAAGCTCACCAAAAATTGATGAGAATTTAGCAATCATATTTGCCTGATTTGCATGAAGGATAGCAATACGTCCTGCAGTATTACAAATGCCCATATCACAATTAGGGAAATTAACTGAATTTACAATATTACCATTTTCAAGATAATTTCTCATCTCATCAACAGCCATCTTCGCACAGTTGTCTTCTGCTTCTTCAGTCGAAGCTCCAAGATGTGGCATAACAATACAACCTTCCTGTCCAGCTGTTGTTGGATTTGCAAAGTCAGATACGTATTTCTTAATTTTTCCAGCTTTAATTCCAGCAAGAACAGCTTCTTCATCTGCAAGAAGATCTCTTGCAAAGTTAAGAATAATGACACCATCTTTCATCTTATTAATAGCGTCTTTAGAAATAGTACCCTTTGTTGCATCCATCAAAGGAACATGAATTGTAATAATATCACAGTTCTCGAAAATTTCATCAATATTTGTAACATGCTTAATATCACGAGACAATGACCAAGCCGCTGCAACTGAAATATATGGATCATATCCATAAACTTCCATTCCCATATGCTTTGCAGCATTTGCAACTCTAACACCAATAGCTCCAAGTCCAATAACACCAAGCTTTTTGTCCTGGATTTCTCCGCCTGCAAATGCTTTTTTAGCCTTTTCTGCAGTCTTAGCTATATTTGCATCATCTGCATTGTCTTTTACCCACTGAACACCACCAATGATATCTCTTTCAGCAAGAAGCATACCTGCAAAAACAAGTTCTTTAACAGCATTAGCATTTGCTCCAGGTGTATTAAATACTACAATACCTTTTTTAGCACATTCATCAAGAGGAATATTATTAACTCCTGCTCCAGCTCTTGCTACACAAAGTAACTTTTCTGGAAGTTCCATCTCATGCATACTAGCAGAACGAACAAGTACACCCTCTGCGTCGTTTATATCATCTGTTTTTACATAATCAACTGTAAATTTGTTAAGTCCTACTGAAGCAATAGGATTAAGGCAAGTATATTTATACATTATGCATTCTCCTTCTCAAACTTATCCATAAACTCAACAAGCTTTTCAACACCTTCAATTGGCATAGCATTGTAAATAGATGCTCTCATACCGCCAACTGTTCTATGTCCTTTGAGGTTAACAAATCCTGCCTCTGTAGCTTCCTTTACAAATTTAGCGTCAAGTTCTTCGTTACCTGTTACAAAAGGAACATTCATAAGTGATCTATCTTCAGGAACTACTGTACCCTTAAATAACTTTGAATTATCAAGGAAATCATAAAGAATCTTCGCTTTCTTCTCGTTAAGTTCCTTCATTGCTTCAAGTCCACCCATCTTCTTAAGCCACTTGAAAACTTTTCCACAAATATAAATTGTGTAACATGGAGGAGTATTATATAAAGAATCGTTGTCTGCCTGAGTTTTCCACTTAAGCATTGTAGGTGTTCCTGGAAGACACTCATCTGTAATAAGATCCTCTCTGATAATTGCAATAACACAACCTGCAGGACCTACATTCTTCTGAACACCGCCATATACAACAGCATACTTTGAAACATCTATTGGTTCTGATAAGAAACATGATGATACATCTGATACAAGATCCTTACCCTTTGTATTAGGAAGTGTCTTATATTTTGTTCCATAAATTGTATTATTTTCACAGATATATACATAATCCATATCATCTGTAATAGGAAGATCCGAACAATCAGGGATATAAGAGAATGTCTTATCTGCTGATGATGCAAGTTCTACTGCCTCGCCGTAAATCTTAGCTTCCTGATATGCCTTTTTAGCCCACTGACCAGTAATAATATAACCAGCCTTCTTATTCTTCATCATGTTCATTGGAACTTCAGCAAAAAACTGTGATGCTCCACCCTGAAGGAATAAAACCTTATAGTTATCAGGAATATTCATAAGCTCACGAAGATCAGCTTCAGCATCTTTAATGATCTTATCATATACCTTAGAACGATGAGACATTTCCATTACAGACTGTCCACTGCCTTCATAATCCATCATTTCTGCTGCAG
>JAUNIR010000017.1 GCA_030523345.1 Lachnospiraceae bacterium | reverse complement strand
TCATCATTTAAGTACAAATTTTCATCATTTGATAAATATATAACCTTCAATAAGTGTTCTGAATTATATTATCTCCAAAAATATCATTAGCCAAATCTTTACAGTAATCCAGACTGAATGAACGATCCTGTTCCACAATAGCATTAAGCGAAGCTAGTTCTTCTGTGTAATCCTTTAAAAAATAAGCGGATACTCTTCCTTTCGTGTGTTCAACATGCGAAATCACAGGATATACCCCATATTCTTTTATCATTTCAGAATCATGAACAAGAGCATCCAATGTTTTATCATTTTTTTGCAACTTTGTGTCAAGCTCAACAAACGCCATTCCACCTAACATACGGTTTGCGACATTTGCCCCACGTCCTGATGTCCAGTTTATGAAGTTTCCTATCGAGTAATAGCATAACGCCTTATTGCCATTCTCAGACTCAATCCACTCAATTGGCTCAATTACATGAGGATGTGTTCCTATTATAAGATCTGCACCATTCTCTGTCATAAACTTCGCAAGAGAAGTCTGATTAGAACTTTCTTTCAGCATATACTCCACTCCCCAGTGTGGACATACTATTGTAAAATCTGCATTTTCTTCGGCATACTCAAGGTCGCTTTTTATTTTTTCTTTATTAATAATATCAACAGCGTATGGCATTCCTTCCGGAAGTGGAATTCCATTTGTCCCGTATGTATAGTTTAATATTGCTATCTTAAGTCCATTCACATCATTTATAGATATTTCTTTACTATCTTCTTCGCTTTCATGAATCCCTAATATTTCCACTTCAGGATGATTTTCATGCCAATAATTAAGGCAATTCATTATACCTTTCCTATTCCTATCAAGAACATGGTTTGTTCCGTGGCACACTACATCAAAACCTGCGTCCACAAGCGCATCTCCGATTTCGTATGGTGCATTGAACGCAGGATATCCCGATATCCTTAATTCCTCTCCTCCAATAATTACTTCCTGATTTACAATCGCCACATCCGCATTTTCTATGACACTTTTAGTGTTCTCAAATAAAGGAGAAAAGTCATAACCCTCTTCAGTTTTACACGATGCTGTTACTCCGTCATGAAGGAGAATGTCTCCTACCATTACAATACTAACTAGATCAGTCTGTTCTCCATTTACTTCACTTTCTCCAGTTTTATCTTGTTCATCTTTGTTTCTAAGTTTTTCTGCTTTCCCCTCATCTACCAGTTCATCTCTGGAAATACTTGTTTCACCATCGTACGCTTCATCACTATCTGGCTCGCCATCATACAATTCAGTAGCTAAGGCTTCCCTTTGCTTCTTTAACTCATAGTATTCTTGTAAAGTCTCTTCAGACATTTTCTCAAGGCCCCATGAGTTCCACATCCAAATACTTTTCTCATTATCAGGCGAATATGTAACTAAGAAACTATTATCAAGCGCCTCCCAGCCCTTAACATCCGTGTGAATATCTGAAGCCATCCAAATGGCGTTGTACTCACCTGTATCTGTTTTTTCATATATATAAATATGCTGTGACCATTTAAGCTCGTCGTGTTTTACCCAAAATGGCCTTCTGTCTCCATATCTTCCGATTCTCCAGCACAAAACAAGAACTTCATCTTTTCCATCATGGTTAATATCTAGTGATAACATATCCTGAGCTTTTACGCCTTTTTTCAAAAAAGAAGTGTTCCCCACGTCCTTCCATTCGATCCATTTTGGAAGAAATGCGCCATTAAGCCACATTACTAAAACAACGGCAACGATTAATATCGCCGCCGTCGAAATAGCCATTAATATATTTCTTCTTTTCTTACTTACCACTCCCAATGCCATTTCTCTTCCCTATAGCTAGTAGTCCAATCAGGGTTTACGATAGAGTCATCCTTCTCATACAAGAACCCTAATCCGCTTTCTGCACCAACCATTCTTCGCCATTCATTGTCTGTGAGTCTATTTGATAAAGGCCACTCAAATTCGTAATAATCATATACGCTTCCCATGGCAATTCGTAATATTCCATCAACAGGTACAACTACAGCTATTGTTCTTGGACTTCCTGTTCCTGCCTCAAGAACTAAACCATTGGGATCTGTTGCAACATCAACAATAATAGCTGCAGGGAATTCTTCACTTGTAAATGAATCTTTACCCGCATCGTCTTTCATTGCATCATACCAGAAATGCTCAATGTTACCTCCGTAGTTTCTGATTAATTCAAATTCTTCATCACTTGGAAGTTCATTTTTAAGTTCCTTCTGAGCAATAACTAAAAGCTTGTCAGATAATTCCACAAGAAGTCCTAAATTCTTCTCATCATCAGAACTAAGCATTCCGAATTTTTTAAGTCCCTCAGAAGTAGTTTTTGCAAGATTTGAAAATCTGGCGTATACAAGAGGTTCTGGCTCAACATACCCTCTATCATCAACTGGGTCCAAATCTCCACCACCCATTTCTGCCATAGGCTGCTTCGAATAAAGAACCGTATCGTGCTTAAGCTCAGCAAAGCTTCCGGCAAATGTTTCAAGTGTTTTCTTAGTCCACTCACTATTCTTCATAAATGAAGGGTATCCATCGCCCTTTTCTACTAAAAGTGGTCTTAAAGTGTTTATCCATCCAGAATACAGACTAGCGTTCCACAAGCTGTCTGATGAAGAATTTATATCTTCCCGTAATCTATTAAGATTTGTCTCATAATCCGGGTATTCTTTTGCACCATTTTCAAGTGCAATCTCTTTGGCAACATCTGACCCAAGAGCTGCAGGAACATCAAGAACCATTGGTAACATTCTTTTATTACCTTCTGCATTCTCATCAACTGCGCGATATATAAGGTTTTGCATGATATTACCGTCAATGGTAAAACGCTGTCCCATCAATCTGAAACCAGGTATAACATTTTCCTCGTCTTCGTATACAGGAATTGACTGAATCCTAGGTGGATCCATTTCACTTATTTTTTCTTCTAAAATTCCCCACGCTGATTCGTTACCTACAAGTGAATCTTTATCAAGCTTTCCACCATACGCAGCTTCTATTACAGGCATATATTCACAATATCCCAAATCATCAGATGCCCCTGCAAAAAACGATGTAACTGCGTAGACTGATTCCCACTCAGAAATCGCACTCTCTTTAAGCGCAATACTCATAAGCACTGCTGAACGTGTAGCGCTATCATTGCCGGCAATAAATGTAATACGACCATACCACATCATAGTACGGAAATACTTCTCGAGCTGCTCATCGCCTTCATAATATCCTCTAGGCTTGTATTGACTGTAGTCCTCCATTGTGTCCGGAATTATGTTAGAAAGCTCAATTCCATTTGCACTCATTATATGATCTAGCTCACTATTTACAGTGTCTATAGCAAAGTCTGGAACCGAAATATCCACGCCACTGAGTTCACATGCCACGGCAAAGTAAGCAACATTTCTAACTGCTGCCTCTTCCCACTCTGTTCCCTTGAACTCATCATACTGTTCCATACTCTTGTTGAACATAGTACTACTAATTGTTTTTACAGCATCCGATAACGATGCCTTTTCGATGGTTTTTAATAGATGTGCAAAATACAAATGATATGTATGCATAAGAGAATCAACAGTAACAAAATTTGGAGTCTGTGAGTATGCATTAAATTCATATTGCTCCCAGAATTCAAATCCACTACTTTCACCTACAACAAACAGATTTTTCGCAAGTTTCTCCCTATACGCATCTGCGACATACTCACCTAATACGCAATCTTCAGCATTTATTACGTTAGAAAATGAGATGTCAACAGAATATTCTGGCACAGAAGGAACGATATTTTCCTCGTACAAGCTATTTTCAATATTTGATCCAATAGATGGTCTTTCAAGGGATTCAACATTCTCTATAGAAGGTTCCACAAATGCAGACTCCTCCATATCTGATGTTTCGGTTTCTGTTTTTGTCTCCTGTTTTTCTTTAGTTACTGTCTCATCTTTAGTATTTTTCTTTCCGCATCCAGAAATAAGTCCCAATACCATAGATAAACACAAAACAACTGCAATAACTCTTCTTTTCATTTATACCTCCCCTTGCTTCTACTGAAAAAACACCTCTGCAATCTTCAAATCTTCCGGTGTTGTTATTTTTATATTTTCATATGAGCCTTCTACAAGTCTTACGCCTTTGAACTTTCCACCATCTGACTCATAAAAAGTCTCCACTACCATTGCATCATCAGTAACCTGAATTCCTCTATTTTTTAGTTCCCCACTGTTTTCTTCCAAAATCAGTTTTTCATATGCACTTATGGCAATGTTCGCCTTAAAACACTGTGGGGTCTGTACCTGCCATACCGTTTTTCTATTTGGAGTATCCGTTACTTCTAGGTCATCATTAACAATCTTGATTGTATCCTTTACCGGCATTCCCACAACGGCACTTCCGCATTCGCTTAACACCTTCATAGCGCGAACAAGTATTTCCTCTGTAATAAAAGGCCTTGCCCCATCATGTATAAATACATATTCAGAATCATTACAGCACTTAAGACCGTTGTAGACAGAATTGTATCTTTCCTTGCCCCCGACAACTATATTCGACACCTTAGTAAATCCATATTTTGCAACTATTTCACTACGGACATAATCCATATCATCTGCCGATGCCACAAGAATTATTTCATCAATAATACTACTCTGCTGAAATGTGTTCAGTGAGTAGTATATTATTGGTTTGTCCTTTATTAACAGGTACTGTTTCTTAGTATCTGAATTCATTCGCTTTCCACTTCCCGCGGAAAGTACAATTGCTGTTCTTTTTCCCATTACACCTGGTATCCCTCTATCTATCTCCAAGCTTCAAGTTTGGAACTGCATTAAGATGATAATCGCTTCTATTTCCCTTTATATATTCATAGTAACCAGCTACACCTATCATAGCTGCATTATCTGTACAAAAAATCGGTGAAGGTCTATATAACGTAACTCCATTCTTAGAACAAGCCTCTTCCATAGCCTCCCTGAGTCCAGAGTTAGATGCAACTCCACCTGCTAGCGCCACTTCCTTAAATCCATACTCCTTAGCTGCTGCCACTGTATGATCTACTAGCACATCCACAACTGCTTTCTGGAATGAAGCTGCCACATCTGCGACTACTATTGTTTCACCTTTCATCTCAGCCTGATTCAGGTAATTTAGCACTGCTGACTTAAGCCCTGAAAAGCTGAAATCATATATACTGTCGTTAACTTTAGCTTTTGGAAAAACAATTGCTTCAGGATTACCTTCTTTCGATACTTTATCTACTTTAGGTCCTCCAGGATACCCAAGACCAATTGCTCTTGCAACTTTATCAAAGGCTTCTCCTGCCGCATCATCTCTTGTACGGCCAAGTATTTCATACTCGCCATAATCCTTAACTTTTACAAGATGAGTATGCCCTCCAGAGACTACGAGTGCCATAAATGGAGGCTTTAAATCTTTGTTCTCTATATAATTAGCACAGATGTGTCCCTCAATGTGGTGGACCCCTATCAAAGGAATATCTGTTGCAAAGCTTAATGATTTTGCAAAAGAAACGCCAACCAAAAGAGCTCCCACAAGTCCTGGACCATATGTTACCGCAATTCCATCTATATCATTAAAAGTAAGCCCTGCATCTTTGAGGGCTTTATCAACTACCTGATTTATTTTTTCTATATGCTTACGAGAAGCAATTTCAGGTACAACTCCACCATAAACTGTATGGAGATCAATTTGTGAATAAATTACATTTGAAAGCACCTCACGACCATTTTTCACAATCGCAGCTGCTGTTTCATCGCAGGAACTTTCAATTGCTAAAATACATATATCATCCATAAAATACTACTCCGTCGTACCTGCTCCAAGTTGCTCCATTCTAAAACCAAATATTTTCCAGTGACCTGCATCATCTTTTCTAAGAAGATATCGTTCCTTGGAAGGCTCGACTTTTCCCGCTGTTTTTATAGAATACATGGCGATAAGCTGGGCCCACTCGCCACCTCTGAAATTATAATATTCAACATCCGCACTCGAAGATACAGAATAGCTTGTAATCACCCTATTCTGCTGCCTGTACGTTGCAATTTCACCCTTTAGCGCTCTAATATACGACTCATCATCCTGATTTGCCACAAGCTCATCGTCAAAAAGCTTTCTCGACATCTCCGCCATCCTTATAAGATCTTCTTCTGTATATTCCTCTGCGTAGAAGCATCTTGTAATTTCACTGTAGAGCTTCACTACCTCTTTAGGGGTGGCCGGATAATTTGTATCAAGATTTCTAATGAGAAGTTCTTGAACCGCACTTATTGATTCCACGTCTTTTTCCACACGCTTCATGCGGTTATTTATCACGTAGAAATAAGCCAGCACTGAAAGCGCTAGAACTATTATGACAATTGCACCCTTTATTGAATTGTTCCCCTTAGAACTATTCCTCTTCAAAATTCAAGTCCTTTGATTTTCCATCCTTACATGTGTATGTACATGGGAAAATTTCCTGAGCTGCCTTTTCATAATCCTTAGGATAATTAAGGCTTGGGCTATAATGAGTTAACCAGAGTTCCTTTACATTTGCTCTTTTAGCCATATCTGCGGCTTCATAGAACGTCATGTGTTTGTGTTCTCTAGCCTTCTTCTCCATGCCCGGTTCCCCGTACATGCCCTCACACACAAAGAGGTCAGATCCTTCTGCATTTTTTACTATCATATCTGTTGGTCGTGAGTCCGTACAATAAGTAAGCTTTATGCCCTTTCTATCTGGTCCTAAAACCATATCAGGTGTTAGAAGCTTTCCCTCGTATTCTATTTCCTCACCGTTTTGGAGTCGCCCCCAATAATTAACAGGAATATTAAGAGCCTTTGCTCTTTCCACATCAAATTTGCCTGCCCTGTCAATTTCCATGCTATATCCATAACAAACGATGTTATGGTTTGCCCTGAAGGCTTTAATTCTGAACTCACCAAAATCAAACACCTGCTCAGGCTCTGTAATTTCTATAAAATTAAGTTCAAAAGGTAACTCCGGAGCTATTATTCTAAGCGAATTAATAACTCTCTCAAGCCCTCTTGGACCAATCATCGTAACTGGTTCGGTTCTATCTGCATTACCCATGCAAAGAAGCATTCCAACAATACCACTAATATGATCTGCATGATAATGAGTAAAGCAAATAATATCTATAGGCTTTGGGCTCCATCCCTTCTTCGCCATCGCTATCTGAGTACCTTCACCACAGTCAATCAAAATACTGCTGCCATTGTATCTCATCATAAGCGACGTAAGCCATCTATATGAAAGTGGCATCATACCACCTGTTCCTAATAAACAAACATCTAACATGTAAATTATCCAATCAAATCAACGTTTCGGTTGAATTGCGTTCACTGTACCTAATCAGAGTACGATGTATTCCACATAATCAACGCATCTTCCTTAGGTTTCTCGTAGAAATTTGGTCTTATTCCCGCCTCGTTAAACCCAAGTGATTTATAAAGTCTTATTGCAGGCTCATTAGAAACTCTAACTTCTAATGTATAAGCGCTGCATCCTAATTTTTTCCCAAGTAAAAGAAGTTCTGAAAGCATTGGCTTCGAATATCCGTTGCCCCTGTATGCCTTACTGATAGCAACATTGGTTATCTCTCCGTCACCGACAATGCATCTAAGCCCTGCCCCTCCAATGATTTCACCATCTACCAAAGCAACAACATATGTCATGTTATCTCTTTTAATCATTTCCCTGAAATCATCTGGTTTCCATGGCATTGAAAAGCATTCTTCCTCAATTAACGATACCTTTTCGATGTCACTTTCTGTCATCTCACGGATTATCAGTTCGCTCATAACCTACACCCCGCTTAAATCAGGCCTTTCCGTCCTTTTCAAGCTTTTCTCTTTCCGCCTGAGAAAGTCTTAAATATTCAGGTTTATGTTCTTCTGCCGTTTCGAGTTTTCCTTCTTTTATATATTTGTAGGCAAGCACTCCAAGCGATGAAGCCTTTTGCCTGTTCAAATTAGCTGGTGCATACGAATGCTTAACCTTTAATAATGAATCAATCTGACCTCTGTATACAGGAACTCCATCCCCTAGAAGTATTACTTCACGGCCAATTTCATTAAGCTTTTCACATAAATCTTCTACAGCTAGAGCGTCCTGTTCCATCACGACTTTATAATTTCCATCTTCGAACTCATAAAGCCCCGTATATACCTGATTCCTTCTTGCATCCATAATTGGGCATATAAGCTTATCGCTTCCCCACAAATTCATGCTCATAGCATCAACTGTAGGAACTGCTACAACCGGTATATTAAGTGCATACGCAAGTCCCTTCACGGTCGCCGAACCGATTCTTAAGCCCGTAAATGACCCCGGTCCCTTAGCTACTGCAATAGCTTCTACCGTACTCATATCTAAGTCAATCATAGACTTTATTTCATCAAGCATCGGGAGCAAAGTCTCTGAATGGGTCTTTTTATAGTTAACTGTATATTCTGCTATTAATTCATCGTCCTCAAGAACTGCAACTGTTGCCACAAGTCCTGAAGAATCTATTGACAATATCTTCATTTTCGCGTTTTAAATCTATTATTTTTAATCATCAGTGCTATAAATAACACTGTTATCTTTCTATAGTAATCCTTCTATAATCAAGTCCTTTTTCAAGGTCTTTCTCTATTGCGATTTTTATCGCATCTTCAGGTATAATCTCTTCTATTAGATTTGCCCACTCAACAATAGAAACTCCATCTCCGAAGAAGTAATCTTCGTATCCGATTTCATCCATCTCAGACACATCGCCAATTCTATATACATCGAAATGATAAAATGGCATCCGTCCCTCGTCATACACTTTTATAATCGTAAATGTAGGGCTATCGACTGGCTCATCAATATCTAAGCCCTGTGCGAATCCTTGTGTAAAAACAGTTTTTCCAACTCCCAAATCACCAGTGAGGGTAATCACCGTTCCAGGTTCCACGTCTTTCGAGAGGTTTTTTGCATATTCAAATGTATCTTCCATTGAAAATGATTCAAAAACTTCTATCATGACATAGTCCTTATTACAACACGCTTTGGATCCATATGTGTACTGATTATTTTGATTGCATCTGGGAGCTTATTTCCTAGGTCAGCCTTAGGAAAAATACATGCATTAATCTTATTAGTATAAATAATAAGGCTTTTCCCTGATGAAACAGCTTTATGCATATCTTCCCACTTCTGAGAATCTGTATTTTCCCCTGAACTTACAGTAATTCCAGTATCGTCTAGTACGTAATGAAGCGGTGTCTTAAACACAGGGTTTAACGTAACCTGCTTCTTAGCGTTAATATAAAGTGCTACCGGCAAATACAAAACAACAACAATTCCGGCAATGAGGTAAAGTGGTTTGTGAGCTGCAAAAAAGCAGGCAATAAGCATTATTCCCACTACTTCCCCCATAATTCCAGAGAATGAACGGAATGTATGGTAAAGCATGTAATCATACATTTTTGAAGTTGTCATCTGTACATCGAATTCTATTTTCATGATTTTCCCCTTATAAACTCATTAATTATTTAGGCATAATCTTTTCGCTAAATTTATGCATATCCCTTAACAATGTATGCAACACAGCCCGCAGCCTTAGCAGCTGCAAGACCCACATCCGAATCTTCAAACACAATTGTGTTATCTGCATCTACTTTAAAGTAATCCATTGCCTTCAAAAAACCTTCGGGATCAGGCTTTTTGTTTACAACATCATTTTGTGTAAGTATTAATTCAAATTTGTCGCGCACATTAAAGTAATCAAGTATCTGATACACATTTTCTGTTGCCCCTGTTGTCACGAGTGCAATATGAAAATCATTTTTCATACAGTCAATCATTGAAAAAAGCGATTCATTTTTAACTGCATCCTTCAGAAAACGTGGATATTCTTTTATTTTCAAATTATGAGCATCCTCTATGTTTTCATCGGTTCCTATATCGCCCATAAGCTTAGGCATATAAGTTTTATAAAGCCTTCCGTTAAACATAGATGCAAACTCATCATAATCTAATGGCACGTTGTACTTATCAAGAGCTAATTTATAGGCCTGATAATTAACTTTTCTTGTGTCAAAAAGAGTACCATCAAGATCAAATATTGCTAGCTTTGTTTTCATATATCTATTTCGAACTATTTATCCTCTGTCTTACTATTTCATAGGCAAGAATTCCTGTAGCCACAGAAGCATTAAGTGACTCAATCTCACCTTTCATAGGTATTGATGTAACATAATCACATTTTTCCCTAACGAGTCGAGATACTCCATCGCCTTCATTACCAATAACAAGACCAATTGGGCCTGTAAGGTTTTGTCTGTACATTACCTCGCCATCCATATCGGCACATACAAACCATATTCCCTTATTCTTAAGCTCATCAATTGTCTTACCAATATTAGTAACTTTTGCTACCTTAGTATAACTAAGAGCTCCGGCAGAAGCTCTGTTAACTGTTGCTGTAAGTCCTACCGCTCTGTTCTTTGGAATAATAACTCCATGTGCCCCAGCTATATTGGCTGTTCTTATGATTGCCCCAAGATTATGAGGATCTTCTATTCCATCAAGTAAGAATATGAATGGATCTTCATCCCTTTCCTTCGCAACCTGCAAAATATCATCAACCTCTGCGTAATTGTATGCTGCTGCCTGCGCAATTACTCCCTGATGATGCCCTGTAGAACTAAGCTGATCGAGACGTTCCTTAGTAACATACTTAATCAAAGCATCTGTCTTTTTTGCTTCTCTTTTAATTGTTACGATAGGGCCATCCTGACATCCATCAAGCACGTAAAGCTTATCAATGTCTTTTCCAGCTCTGATTGCTTCTATTACAGCATTTCTGCCTTCTATAAAATACTCTTCGTATCCTTCCATCTTTACTACCTATATATTATTTTGCATTTTTGTGTTATTTTTATATTGTTAGTTCAGCTTTTTCTAGGCCAGTCCTAATAAGACTTACTAGCCTTTCTGTCTCACCTTTTAAATATAAATATCCAACAAGAGCCTCAAGTCCCGTCGCCTTACAGTACTCTGAGTAGCTTGCATTTTTAGCCTTTGTATATGGCTTTGCATTGCGACCTCTTCTTAATATATTAGCTTCCTCTTCTGTAAGCTCGTCTTTAAGTGCATCTACTATAAGTGCCTGCGAAGTTGCTCTTACGATTTTGCTAGTCTTTGTCTGAAGCTTATTAACCTGACAGTTTGCCTCTTCAACTATTACAGACTTAATTACAACATCAAAAACACTGTCTCCAATAAACGCAAGCGCCAATGGTGAATATTCATTTGGATTTACTTCTTTTGAACCAAATATATCATTTATAGTTCCAAGAATTGGGCTTTCATTCATGCTTTGCTCCAAACAACACCTTCACGAGTATCTTTAATCACAATACCCTTGCTAAGAAGCTCATCTCTTATCGCATCTGCTTTGGCAAAATCCTTTTCTCTCTTCGATTTTAGCTTCAACGTATGCAACTAATTCTGGATCTTCATCTGAACCATTGTCAGTTCCCTTTTCCTTAAGAAGATCGAGTCCTAATACGTAATCATAATCTTCGATAATAGCTCTCTTAGTTGCGCCGTTTAATTCTTCTTTTAAAACGTCGTAAAGGAGTGTAAGACCCATAGCCGTATTCACATCATTTCCTACCATCTCGGCAAATTTGTCATGATGTGCCTTTACAGCATCTGTATCAACATCTCCACTATTTTCTATATTTGCAATCTTATTTTTAAGCTTTTTGTAAGCTGAAGCCACCTGGTCAAGCTGCTCATATGAGAATGTAAGTGGCTTACGATAATGAGACTGAAGGGCAAACATTCTGTATACAAGCGGATCATACCCCTTCTCCTCAAGGAGTGACACTGTTAAGAACTCACCCTTTGATTTGCTCATCTTACCTGTCTCATCATTCAGGTGATGAACATGGAACCAGTAATTACACCATTTATGTCCTAAGTATGATTCACTCTGCGCTATCTCATTAGTATGATGTGGAAACATGTTATCAATTCCGCCACAATGAATGTCCATATATTCTCCAAGATGCTTCATACTAATGCATGAACACTCGATATGCCATCCCGGATATCCAACTCCCCATGGGCTATCCCATTTAAGAGCCTGATCCTCAAATTTTGACTTTGTGAACCAAAGAACGAAATCATTTTTATTTTTCTTATTTGTATCTTCTGTAACATCGTCACGAACACCAACCATAAGCTCATCCTCTGACTGGTTACCGAATACATAATAACTATCAAGCTTTGATGTATCGAAGTAAACATTCTCACCTGCCTGATATGCATAGCCTTTTTCAAGAAGGACTGTAATCATGTTAATGAACTCATCTATACAATTTGTAGCTGGTTCTACAACGTCTGGAGTTTTGATATTAAGCTTTGCACAATCACTAAAGAAGGCATCTGTATAAAACTTTGCTATTTCCATTACAGTCTTATGCTCTCTCTTAGCACCCTTAACCATCTTATCTTCGCCTTCATCAGCATCTGATGAAAGATGTCCAACGTCTGTAATGTTCATTACTCTCTTAACATCATATCCTGAATATCTTAAAGTCTTTTCAAGTACATCTTCCATAAGATAACTTCTTAGGTTACCTATATGTGCAAAGTGATATACTGTAGGACCGCATGTATACATTGCAACCTTGCCTTCAACATTTGGTTTAAACTCTTCAACCTTTCCGCTTAATGTATTAAATATTCTCATCTCTTCCTCCTGATAAATAACGGCGTTATTTATCTTTCTTTATATTTTATCGTTTATTTTAATCTTTGTTTTCTCATCAATCTGCAAATTCGTTATGATTTTTTACATCCGCTACATCCCGCACATCCTGCTGTATCACTACCCATCAGGTAATTCATTCCCTCTATCAAGTCTGCTGGCTGATTGAGAATACATATCGCCTGGGATGATATTCCTTCTTTTCTGCCAGTGAATCCAAGGCCTTCTTCAGTAGTTGCCTTAACATTCACCTGATTAATGTCTATATCCAATGCCTTTGCAATATTCTCATTCATCTGATCGATATATGGTCTGAATTTAGGTGCTTGCGCGATTATCGTTGCATCTATATTTCCAATAAAATAATTATTATCTGCAAGTAACTTTCCTACATGCTCAAGGAGCTTAATACTTGAAATGCCCTTGTACTGAGGATCAGTATCTGGAAAATGCTTACCTATATCCCCAAGAGCAGCAGCCCCAAGAAGAGCATCCATTATTGCATGAAGTAAAACATCTGCGTCAGAGTGCCCTAAAAGTCCCTTTTCATGTTCAATTTTCACTCCACCGACTATAAGGTCTCTTCCCTCTACAAGTTTGTGGACATCATATCCCATTCCAATTCTCATAATCTATTTATTGATTCCTCTGTAAACAATTCCTCCAAGGTAATCTTTCATATCAACATGAAGCTTATTACGTGCCTGTTCTTCCAAAGTATCTGACTCATCTTCTATATGCATGTTGGCATATAACTCTTCTGCTAAAATTTCTCTTAGCACTTCTACCGAGGCAACGATATTATTATTCCCCTGAACATACACTCTGTCTCCGGATAGTATCAGACCTTCAACATTAACACCTTCATTGATAATTACATTACCCGGCGTCATAACAACTCCAGTAACATCGCTGTCTATTGTTATATCTGTCGACGAAATAATTTTTCTATATCTACCAATATACGTTTTGTCATTATTCGAGTCATAGTAATATTCAATACTTCCAAAATACTGCATTGCCTCATTAACCATGTCTCTATCAAGACTTATATCCTGGTTTTTAACCTTTCCAAAAAGCGCATACATATTTTTGTTGGCGATATTATCTGTTTCCATCACATCGGCTGCAATTATTTCTACAGGTCTGTTTTCACTACCGAATACGACAAATGCACCTTTCATATTAATCGCACCATCTGTAACGATTCTATCTGCATCTATCGCAACTTGAGTTGACATGATGTTAACTCCACCGTATGTACCACTCTCGCCATAAAGCGCCTCAGCTTTTCTAAGCTCTGTTGGGCTATGAGTTCCTGCAAAAATATTACCTATAATCGTTGATGTCTTACCTGTGATGTATACTCCCTTATCCGCCACTATAGCGTATTTGAACAACTCAGGATTTTCATCATATAAGGAAATATCGCTCAAATATGCAAAAACATCAAATTTTATACTATTGTTGTAACTATTTCCATAGCAAAATGCTACATCTACGTTGCCAAGGTTAATTCTGTTGCCATCTCTTTCCAAAGTTGGAACTGAATTTTCCACTAGCTTTAACTCACCTGTGCTAAGTCCTGGCAATTTATCTTCGAGACTTTTTATAAGATTATAATTTGCATCATCTTCAGTCCCACCTAACATTCCATATTTGGCCTTTAGGATTTGAAGAACTGTCCCTTTATATAAGCTGTTAGCCTCTTCTTCTGTAATATTAACCCCTGCCTCATAGATTGTAGAAGTTAAGCTATTAAATGCTTCTACTGAAGCCTCTTCCACCTTTTCCTTCATGTCAGTCTCAATAGCTCTTTTAGCAAGATCAAGACCCTCTACACCTCTGGCTACAACAGTGCTATCCCGCTTTTCCAATAGATAACCTGTCATCTTAGCCGAACAGGACAACACACATATGGCTAACAATAAAATTAATGAACTTGTAAATATACAAATACTTGTAACGTACTGTTTCATCAGGGATAAGTCTCCTTTTCCCCTTTTATTTCTTATCCCCTAGCATTTATATCCATGTGCGATTTGGGCGCACTTATAGACATAAACATACATAGTATATTTTAGCATAAATGAATACATAAATCTATTTTTTCTACATATAATATAAAAGCCCTCGAAGAAATCCCGTTATAGAATTTTCTCGAGGGTTCTAATCCTTTAATAGCTATTTAATTAATCTAAATCGAGAGTATCTCTCACACATATGTAAAATGTTATGGTTCCATGCATCTCTTCTGTTTTTTCAAACTGAGTCCAAACATCTACTTTTCCAACTTGCGCCGTAATTATATTTTTTCCTTCGTTTGTTGGCGCTATAAATTCGGGAGCAGAATCCTCTGGTCCAGCTTTAAAATAACTAGCAGGAATATGTGCTCTAAATTCTGTAACATACTTGCCATCTTCTTTTGCATATTTCACAGCTTCACCAGGCCATTCTGGAAAAATCTCACTAATTCCTTTTTCACCCTGGAGGTTATTGTAATACAAATACGGATTATATTCATTTTCTTTAGTCATTTCATCATATAGGTTTTCATCAGATTTAACTAATATGTATACGAACATTCCATTATCATATTTTTGTGCAAGTTTCAATTCTTCTTCAGATATGTACGCTACTTTCTTCCTTTCATCCTCTTTACCCTCAATAGGATCAATCCATAGGTTTTCGAATTCATGCTGATAGAACATGTTTTTCTCGGTTTTACATTGACTATAGGTCATAGATTCATGGTCACTAGGTAAATTATATCTTCCGTTGTCTCTAGGTCCGCCTGAATTTTCAACATACTCGCCTACTGAAAATCCTACGAGCTGAATTTCACCTACATCCTTTGGAATCTTAATCTTTTGTGCAGGTGTTGAATTCTGGTTAATCGTTTTTAACTGCAAGATTCCATGGTTTCCTGCCATACTAAACGAAAATAAATCAGATGTCTGATTATATAAGAGCATATTTCGATATATACCATCATGACTAGCGCGTCCATCATCGTAATAAAATTTATACATGTGCCCGCAGTAATCGTCTTCCTTTGGATTTTTTCTATCTTCAACACCAGAATCTTTTAGATGATATTTTGGATTATATACAAAATCTGTTACGTTTCTCTTCTGATCATATCCAGTTAAATGTGCTCTATATCGATCATACAAAAAATTGTTTTTGCCATACAATAAGAAATTATATTCAAAGTCAGAAATAGTTGATCCACCACCTTGACCAAAGCTTGGCTTAACATCATCTTCATACCTGATGGTATAACTTTTTCCCCCTTCGGTAATTGTTGTATTTTTTCCAGGAATCACAATATTTCCATTCGCATCAATATATATAAAATCTGACGTCTTATTCCTAAGCGTTCCATTATCATACAAAGGTTGCGAAAGCGCTTTATTTTCATTTATTATTGTTATGAGATAATCCTTGAAAAAGTCTCTACCACATCCTTTTATCATTACCTGATTTTCAATATTACTCATATAATCAGGATTTCTTGTCCAATAGTTGTCATCACCTTGTTCCTCAATCTTTTTCTCCTTTGCAGCTCTTACAGTCTGTTCTATTGCAATCTGAGGTCTCTGTGTTGCAGAATCCACAAGGTCATAGTTAGATACACAGTAGCACATATAATACATTTTCGACATGTTCAAAGTTCCCGCTGATCCACCTACTGTTTTCAGAAGATATGGCGCTGCAATTCCAATTTCTTCTTCGCAAACTCTCTTATATATTTCTGTTGCCTGATGGAATGTAATATCATTTGTTGCAGAATAGGTAGTTTCAGCAGTTGCGTTTTTAATTAATTTTGCCCATCCATTCGCAAAATCAAATCCACCATCACCTGCAGTTCCTATAATGACCATATCGCAGTTAGCAATATCCTCATCAGATAAATCCGCAGGGATTCGCACATCTAACTGTATATAGTTTCCTGAGTCTTCCCAATTTTTTATAGCTTTATCATTGACTTCACTATATCTATTATTCGTTATATCATAACGGCCATTTAATACATCAAGCATCTTTTTGTCTCCATCAACAAATTGCTCTAATGTATCCTGCATAACATATAATTTAAATAAATCATTATTGATAAGACCATTCCTGGTATGATTTTTTAAATACAGTTTTGTTCCTAGCGCATAAGTCTTTCCCGAACCTTTTTCGCCAAGATCGATCTTTCCAATCGGTGTATAATATTCTCCTTTATTAATTCTATAATTTAACTCAGATCCAGCCTCAGCCTCGTGCCATACCCATCCGAAGTCCGCACTCTTTGCCTTTTTATCTTTTTCCTCTCTGCCTTTGTCTGGGTGTGGATAGTACTTTGAATACATTGTTGCACTTGCAACTGACATATCAAAATCATATCCCCACTCGTATGGAGCATCATCAGGATCGTCTAAATTACGGCTCTCCCATCCATCTATTACTGCATAATACTCGCCACCATTCGGGTCTACCATATCGTGTGATTCACTTACTGCGTAACAATATCCATTCCATTTATCGTAGCCTTGCTTGTTCCTATAGTAGCTTTTTTCAAAATTTAGAGCCACTTTGCCCTCTATTTCCTCATTACCAACATACTCATAGTATTCGACTTCGTTTCCATCTATCAATGCTTTCTTTAGTACGTATTCTTCTTTACCAGATGTTGTAGGAACCGCTTTATAGTAGTCTTTACTCGGGTCTTCACTTGCACAGTATTCGAATACTGGATTGAATACTTTTTCCGTCCAGTTTTTATCATCTTTGCCACCCCATGACTCATATTTTTTTGTAAATCCTTTTACTTTTGGCTTTGAGTTACCTCTTCCGGCCCTTGTAACATTTCCCGCTTCTAGATAGCTATCTATGGCATATACACCACCATTTTCTTCGCCTACATACTCATAATAACCATTTCTTTCAACCTTTGGTGTCAATATAAGACTTGGTAAATCTGATCTTTCCGAAGAATTAGGATAAAAACTATTTATCATATCTTCACTCTTATTGGTCAGATTACCGATTTCATCACCCTTTTCGCCACCAGTCTGAATAAGAAATCCTTCCAGTTCCCCTGCTGTAACAGGGCCATAAGTGCTGCTTCTTCCATATGATACATTCCTATAGTTATTTATATCGCCTTTGTACCCTCCAATAGCATACTGAGCGTAATCATAACTGTAGTCTGGTACTATCTCCAAAATATGTAAATTTCTTCTAGGAATTACTTCCGTGCCTGGAGTTTGTATCTTCGCAGCATTCTTTTCTAAATTCACCGTCTCAGTTGATAACACAAGCGAATTCTTACTTGGGTCATCATAATCAAGACCGTTCTTAAATATCTTCGTATGTAACGTATTTCTAAATACAGCCTTGTCTGAAACCTTTTTATTTATTTCCTTTGTAGCACTTTTCTTAGAAAATTCTAATGTAATTTCTAGATTTAAAGGATTATTATATATTCTCTTGCCTGAATCTTCTGTCTTTGTACCGTTTAGTTCCGCATAAAATGACGTAACGTTTTCAGCAAGAAGATACTGAGGTAAGCTTTCGGCGTCCCCTAATGCGTCAGCTTTAATCGCTCTTACCTTATCGTCGAGATTTTTTGGTTCTGTATCCTGAGTTTTTTCATAGTCATCAATAACCTTTTTGCACATATAAAGCCTGTTTTGGTCATCAGTAAAGAAGATTTCAGCATCGAGTTTTGATGAATCAGAACTCTTCACTGTACCGAGTGCCAAATAATTTGTCTTAGTACCAGAATTATTAACAACAACGGTCTGAGTTTCCATTGCATAATCTATAATTGTGTTTAAAGAAGTCTGAAGTTCCTGCTGCTGTGCTATATCTGTAGCTTCATTTCCGAACATACGAAGAGAAGTTGTAAGAAGATATCCAACACTTCCTGCAACTAATGCGGCAATAGTAATTGCAACCAATAATTCAACTAGCGAAAATCCTTTGTTTTTCATTTTCATAACTAATAAGTACCTATTGTATGTTTTCCAGTAGATGTGATAAGTGATACATCCTCTTCACGGCTTCCTCTTACAGGTTCAATATGGAATACAATAATACCCTCATCCGGAATATCAGTTCCAGCACCTGTTTTAACATAGCCTTTTGATTTATCAAAAGAAATCTTAACTGAGTGCGAAGATGCATCCATTAACGGGATACTACTTCCACTACTCTCAAGCGTTGCCGTAATCGTTTTTATCCTATTCTCTCCAGCATCGCCTTCAAGATAAATAGTTTCCGGTGGTATTATGTCTAGAGGTTCTTCTCCTGGTCTGTCCTCTTTGCATGTCACTACAGCCACATACTTAGAAGGGGAACCGCCATCATTTTCATCCTTAATTTCCACTGTATAATCTCCAGGCCTTGACATTGAGTCCATCCTGACTGACGATAAAGTGTCGTTTAATATAGTCGCACATCTTGCCGCATCTTTGCTGAATGCCAAAGAAACGCTAAAAGACACGCCTCCTACAAGTATTGACGCAATGGCCATTGTTACTATAAGTTCAACAAGAGAAAAGCCAGCATTTTTTAATTTCATATTGTCCATTACTGCCCTTTCCTCCAATTTTCAAAATACATAAACTGACTGTAATCAGATGTTACATCATTCGCTATTTCTCCGGTCTTCTCATCAATAGAATACTTTCTATGAGAATTGACATTACTGCTTACTATATTTCCAATTTCAGGATCAATACTACTACCATTTTTCGAAATAGTGTAATCCAACAAATAGTAAATGAGTGTTGCTTTGTCATAGCAATTTTCCACTTTTGCAGAGTCTCCGTTATTTTTTTTCTCGTTTAGATATTCCTGCTTTAACCTCTTCAATTCTGCTTCTATTCTTTTATCTAGCAATGTTGAATTATATGTAACGTTAAGAGTAGCTCCATTTTCTACAATCAGTTCTCCATTAACATACAGGAATCCATTAATTGTTACATTATCTTTAACATAAGCATCTCCATCTACAATCATGAAAACATTTGTAGGAGTTGCATTGTTAGTATTGATGTCTGCCCTTGAAAGGACACTCGCAACATCTACAGCAGATCCATACTTAGGAGCCATCTTTCCTTCATAGAAGGCGTCCCCTTCTGCACCCCTGCATACAATTACAGTGCTATCACAGCCTTTAATATAATCCACATATTTTCCTTGATCATTAATAACTCTACTTGTTAGTACTTCTCCCTCTGCAAGCTCTTCTACACCGTTCAGCCAAAACAATCTTCCAAACGGAAGATCCTCATTCTCATAGTCATCGATAGATACACTCTCAACTGTGTTTTTCCTATTTGTTACTGGGTCAAGATATGTGCATAAGCTTTGATATTTATAGTGCATATCGCCACCATAGTTATTATATCTCTTGAAATCTTCGGTATTTCCCTTAACACTTATTGTTCCAAGCGATGAGGTGTCGACATCACCATCATCTTCTCCAGGCTCATATTGAACTATAGAGCCATTAGCATATATTCTCGTATTGTCATTTCCAATACGAATTTCACTTTTTTGTAATCTGTTTGCCTGTGCAAGTCTAGTTCTCATTGTCTCAGGCTTTGGTTCACAGCTGTCTACACTAGAAATACCGTTTACTATATCTTCAACATATTTACGCTGATTTTTATTCTTCGTATCGCCTGTACCAGCAAAATTTAAATAGCAGTACGCTCTATGTACGCCATTTTTTGAAAGCTTTACAGTTCTTACCGGACTATCTTCATCTAAATACTGCCAGCCGAACCATTTTCTCATACTTTTTTTATCTACACTAAAATCAAAAGTTGCATCTGAAAATTCTTTTGGATTCAACTCTCCCTTCAAAAACTCAGTTGGACACAGGAATATTTGCTGCCCTGATCTTAGCGCAACGCTTTCTCCTATATCATCTTTTTCCGATTTTGTTTTGTAATCGTCATGCACATTATTGTCATCGCCTATGACGCTCAGTGAATTTGAATCCTTTGTTCTCTTTGATTCATGATTAATAAAGGCCTTTCCAAGTAGTACCAATGTATCCAAGCCGGTCATATCAACCTTAGCTTCATCTGCGTTAACTATGACAGATGAGTACTTGCTTGAAGCGTTAGCCTTATTTCTTCCAACATCATCTGTTAACTCATCTGCTTTTGATTCATATGCGCCATTGTTGTAGCCATAATAGTTTCCACCAATTATAACTTCCGCATTGTCACCTTCTACTTGAATGTCTCCCTGCGCATATAAATCTCCGTCTATTTTAAGTTTAGCTCCATTGCCTTCTACAGTAATATTGTCAAACCATACCTCATTTTTAGTATTATGGGTAATTGTCAGTTCTCCATCATTCTTTATATAAATATCTCCGCCAGAGACAACATATTCACCATCTATTGATACCTTTTTTCCATCTACAAGAATTCCGCCATAGTCACTTGCGTCTGTCATATATTTTTCGCCGCCGAGCGCTCCCTTGTATTCATCGATGAGTCCTGCATCATTTATTTTGGCAGTAGGTCTTGATCCGCCATACACACTTCCCTTAATTGTTGCATCGCCATTAAATTCAATTCCATTACTAGCAGCTATGGCGTAATCTAAATCTTTCTCATTAACTGTAAAAAAGTCTATCTGTGGTGTCTCTATGACAATATCTGCAGTTACACCTGACATATATCCAGTATTGTCACTAGAAGACATGTCTGAAACAATTTTTACATTTTTTATAACTGTGTATTTTATACTTGGATATTTATCCTCCGATGTGTCCAATAATTCTTTTCTATCAGATTCCAAGTATTTAATGTCACCTATGCTTATAACCTTTGCGCGGTTACCTACGATGTATTCATTCATCTTATTAATAAGAGCTTTCTTATCATCAGCAGTATAACCTGGACCAATTGAAAGACCATATGAATCACCAATAGAAGTATAAATATATCTTAGAAATTCTCCACAAAATTCGTCATAAGCAAGCACCTGATCCTGGTATGAACCTGTGCTACTCGCCGAATATTTAGACATAGTAACGTTATACGCACTACCCAATGCACTTGCACAGTTTTCTCCTAATCCGGCATATACATCATTTAAAGCTTTCTCTGCATAATAGAACTCGTCCTTCGTCTTTCTATCAATTGCTCTCATTCTAAAGTTAACAACAACGCTTGCCATTATGATAGAAACTAGTACAGATACAAATAAAAAAGCAACAAGGACCATAACAATCGTGGAACCCCTGTTGTCTTTCATTAAATCCAATATTCTTTTCTTGTACTTACCCTGCATCAATACTGTCTACCTAATTTATATAAGATTTAGCTTCTTCTCCTGAACCCATAGACGAAACCACCTCGGTCATATACTCATCTCCATCATAAACAGTGACTGTTACCTCATAGACTCTGTTTTTTCTTTTGACATCGTATAAATTACCACTTTCGATGCCATAATTACTTGTTAGATTCGTATAATAATCCCATTTATGGGCAGCTCCTTCAGGGCTGTTCCAATGAGTCGCAGATAATCCAGAACCATCACCTTTAGCCAATGTATTGCCGTTGTATGTCAATTCAAGATCCGCAGACTTAGTCTCATTAGTATATCGTAAATCATTGATATATCCATTATTTTGGAGCATCAAGTACACATTATGCACTCCAGCTGTTGTATTATCTACTACACTGATAACCTCATGAGGCATATATTCGGAATTGTCAATGGCAGCCATCTTGTAAAAAAGATATATATGTGGTCCGCCATTGTTTTCTTCATCAACATCAAGATTTTTAAGATTTCCAGAATATACGTCATATTCCAGAGCTTTCGAGTATGATGAGTTTCCCGTCGTATATGTAACATTACACGAAATATCCACCGTACCACCTGATGCATCATCTAGTGTAATTGTCGTAGTCTTTATACCATTATCTTTGATAATATTTTTTATGCTGGAATTTGTACTTTCTTCCCTTGTATTTTCGTCTGCAAGATTATTAAATGCATTAAAATCATATTCCGACATTTCCCATGACAATACCGCATGGTCCTTAGAATCCTTAACATCATATAACTGTGGTAATTTAACGGTATTTATTCTGCTCGCATCTGGTGCAGAACCTATAGCATATGATGCGTGGTCAATTTTCACACACACCTTATACGTAGTTCCCTGCGTTGCTATAGCTTTGTCATATACGATTACATATGGAGGTTCATCATAATCTGCGCTATCCGAAGAATGTTCTCCACCACTTAAATAATCTGTCGCATCGGCACCTGATAAAAACATGATATCTTCTGATGCAACAGCATCGTCGTACAATTTTTCAATGCTGTCGCCTTTAACTTCTTCCATCATTTTCTCGGCAACAGATGTAACATTTTGCATTTTTTGTGCCTTTGCATTTGTAAGCGCACCCATTGTAAAGTTCTTAAGCACAGGTATAAATACAACTGCTAATATAGATACAGCAACTATAAGTTCTACAATCGAGAAACCTCTATTGTCTTTATTAAATTTAGAAAATATAAATTTCTCTTTCCTCATACCGTGTAAAACTCTATTTTTAACGCAAAATACTATTTATGTTATATTATTCCACCACCCTGTGGTCTACGTCTGTCTGGTTCAGGCTGAGCTTCTTCATTCTGACCAGCATTATCATTTTCAACATTTTCTTCACCAGATGATTCTTCACCTGACGAGTCTTCACTACTAGATTCCTCACCTTCAGTAGCTTCACCCTCTTCTCCTTCAGGGTTTTCTATAGTTTCAACAGTACCTGTGGCGCCTGCTTCCTGTGGTTCGCCCCTTAGTGTTGAAAAAATATTATCTACTCCGACACCAATATTTGATAAGTCAGGAGCTGAATATTCTTTATCAGTTCCTAATAATGCAAATTGCGACAATACTAACGTTCCCTCTACTTTATTTGATTCCATAGAATATGCCGCATTCAAAGATGATATATATAAACGCTGGTCGTAATTCTGAACAAGTTCAACGAATCTCTTAAAATCAGAATAATTACATGAGTAATCTAAGTTTAGTTCTTGTTTCATACCTGTTAATTGACTTGATGAAACAGTTAAATCTTCCGTTGCTTCCTCATTCTCACCTGCTGGTGCTTCGCCTTCTGCACCGTTACCAAGCATTATCTGTGTTTCCTGAAATGAAATTCTTGAAACCCAAGTGCTTGTTGCATCTTCAATTCCTTTAATGTTTATAAGTGTATTCTCTTGATTAAGCCCACCGAAAAACTTATCGATTGTTTCTGAATACGCAACCTGTGCTTCTGCTATCTGTTTTATATATTCTTCTTGGTGCGCATATATAGTGTTATAGTGATTTATCTGCATCTCGAGCTTTGTATTCTCATCAAGAAGTTCTTGCTGTTTGTCGAGGTTTGGCCTAGCTACGAAGAAATATACCAAGGCAACTATACCAATTGATAATAAATATATGAGGAGTTTTTTATCTTTATTAGTCAATGTCATTACTCATCACCTCCTACATTATTATCAGCATCAGTGTTTGCCTCTTCTCCACTATTCTCTTCTGCGGAATTTTCATTAGACTCAGCCGCTTCTATTTCATTTACATCTAGCAAGGAGAAGGTCATATTAAATACATCATACTTATCCATGCCTTCATTTACTTCTGATACATAATCTACCGTGACACTTTCGACATATTTTAACGCTTTGATTTCTTCAATGAATCTAGCTACGCTTGCCTTTCCGTGGCCTCCTGCGCTCAAGGTAACACTACCATCTGCTAACGAAAACGTATCAATTGACATCCCTGATGGCATAATTTTTTCTAAATCCGTAATAAGTCTCATTAACGAGTCATTTGGTCCTTTAGTAGATGCGAGAAAGTTCTGAATAACTTGATTTTTTGCTTGCGCTTCACTAAGCTGGTCTTCAAGCGATTGTATCTCTGACAAAGCGTCTAGTTTTATTTTAAGCTCATCCCTTTCTGTCTTTGCCATGTGATATAGCACTGTGCTAGTAACTCCAAGAGCTACAGCCGCTATAACTGATATAACTACAAGCCCCCAAGGAAGCTTACCCTCTTCCTTTGCCTTTTCTTCTTCGCCTTTACGTTCATATTTTAGATTCATTGGTGCAAGCACTACACCAATGTTTGCCATAAAGTTTGTGGCAAATTCTGGAGTAATCTGTTTAGTTTTTACTTGGACATTACTAAGGGTATATATCTCCTGTGCTTCAATTCCAAGACCTTCTGAAAGGGATTCACCAATACCATTTATATCTGTAGCATCACCTATGAACATTACTCCCGTAATAGGGTGGTCTGCTGATCTTCCATTATAAAATTCAAATATTCTTCCAATACTTGATACAAGGGAATCACATACATACTTAACATCAGGATACGCTGAACAGATTCTTGTAATATCGTTATCTTCAAGGAATGCAGTTGCATCTTCTTCATCTAAGCCAACAGCCTCTGCTACTGTTGAAATAAGGGCGTTGTATCCCGTTGCTACAGTTCTTTGCATTATTTGAACATTACCATTCATAATGTTAATTACTGTATTTTCGTATCCAAGCTGAAGAATTGCATTAATTTCTCCAGAGTGGGCCTGTGTCTTAAGAATTTGAAGAATTGCATTACCGGCAAAATCAACTATTTCTACAGAGCACTTCATCGCTTTAGCTAATGCTGTATATCCGTCAAGAAGTTCCCCTGGTGTCGCGATAACATTTAGTCTGTATTGCGTATTTTCTGCATTTTTAACAGTCTCAATAATTGAATAATTAATTGCATAATCTTCGATATTTCCAACAGGGAAATAATCTGCAGCATTCATATTGAGAAGGCCTTGTATCTGCTTTTCTTTTACAAACGGAATAATAACTTCCTTACTTGCTATACGTTTGGAAGCAATTGAAAATGCTATTTTTTTAGTCTTGATTTTATACTTTGAAATGAAGCCTTTTAATTCCTCGGCTAAAGAATCGACATCAAGAATAAAACCGTCATCTAAAAGTCCCTCTGATATAGGAATATCGTAAGCTGAAAAAACTTGTATTTTTTTGCCAGCCTGCATTATTTCTGCCAGTTTTGCAGATGTCGTTCCAAGTGTAATTGACAGTAATCTTTGTGCCATAATGCACTCCCCTTTTTAAAAACCTAAATACCCCAAATATAAGCTCACTAATTTATCTCCAAAGAGTGCTGCTATAAATACACCCATTGATAAATAGGGGCCAAAAGCTAGTGTTCTTCCTTCTCCCTGAATCTTCATTCTTAGCAAATGAATAATAGCTCCAAGAATACATCCAAGAACAAAAGCTAAAATAACATTTTGCCATCCCAGGAGAAGTCCTGATGCTGCAAGAAGCTTTACATCTCCTCCACCGATAGCTCTCCCCTTGCTTATAAGCCAGATCATAAATAATACAAGACTTACAGCAAAAAATCCTATCACATACTTTGAAATATGTGGTAGGTCAAAACCAACCTGTACTATACCGAGAATAAGAATAAAAATATTACATCCTACCGGTATCTCATACGTTCTAAAATCAATTACTGATATCACTATAAGCACCGATGCAAGCAAGCAATAAATCAGCGATTGCACCGTCATACCATAAATACTAACTACCAGTAAATAAAGTAATCCGTTGAGCAGTTCAATAATAGGATATTGAACGGATAACTTTGTCTTACATCCTCTGCACTTTCCCCCTTGTACGAGGAAACTAAGCACAGGAATTAGTTCGAACCATTTTAACCTCTTCCCACAATTCATGCAGTGGGAAGGGGTTAAAACTATATCTTCATGTTTAGGCAACCTGTATATACACACATTGAGAAAACTACCTATTAGTACTCCAAAACATGCAATTATTATACGAATTAAATTTCTATACATATATAGGTTCACCTATAAGTTCTTATTTAAATGCTTCTGCTATATTCTTCTTTGGTTCGCTACCATTTTCTTTATCTGTAGCAGACCATGTGTATGATTCAATATCATATTCTCCGATAGTACCATCACTCCAGCCAGATGACTTACATGGTGTTGAGCTAGAAAGACCAACAGCTGTAAGAGCGCTTGCTGTTCCAGTACCTGATACAGTGATTGCATTTGATGAAATCGCTACTGTTACATCACCTGTAATTGTTGAATCTGCAACACCAACCTCAATAGCTGATCTAATAGCCGCAGCGTTCTGAATATCTGTAGACTGTCTTGAGCTCTCAACATACTTAATGAACTGTGGAGCAAGTACACCTACTAAGATAGCCATAATCGCAATAACTACGATAAGCTCGATAAGTGAGAAACCTTTGTTATCATTTTTCATTTTTTTATACCTTCCTTTTTAATTATTTTCCTGCGTCTGCTCCACGCAGGCTAAATTCATTTTATATATAAACTCCGAAGAGATTATATCTTACATATTTCCAACCGCATCATAAAGAGTTGTCATTGGCTGAAGAATTGCCAAAATGATTACACCGACGATTAAAGCTAATACCAATATCATCATTGGCTCTAATACTGTCATCATCTGCTCTGTAGCTGTTGTTACTTCTTCTTCATAATACTCTGCTACGTTCTCAAGCATGTCCTCTAAGTTACCCGTCTCTTCACCAATAGATATCATGTGCTCTACCATTGGTGGGAAAAGGCCAGACATTTTAATTGGCTTTGAGAGTGATGAACCATTTGCCACCTGATCTCTTGCCGAGAATACTGCTCTCTGGAAGTGAATGTTATCTTCAACTGAATTAGCTGTAATTTCAAGAGCTTGAATCATTGGAACACCTGCTCTCAAAAGAGTAGAGAGGGTTCTTGAAAATTTAGCTGACGCACTCTTTATAGTAACGTTACTAACTACTGGCATCTTAATTGCTAATGTGCCAAATAATACTCTTCCAGAAAGTGTCTTAGCATATGCTTTAATTCCAAATATCAAAGCAACAATTATAATTATTAGTAACCACCAATATGCTACAAAGAAGTCAGACATATTAATTACAAATTGAGTAATCGCCGGCATTTCTACATCCATATCTGCAAACATATTCATGAATGTAGGAATAACAAATGTCATCATTGCAAAAATTACACCAACTGCTACAACACCTACAATTATAGGATATGTAAGAGCTTTTTTAATTACCTGTTGTAACTGGTTTTCTTTTTCGAACTGAAGAGCCATTCTTTCGAATGATATTTCAAGTGTACCTGTTGCCTCACCTGCTTCTACAAGGTTAACAAATATTGATGGAAAAACCTTTGGCTGCTTTCTCATAGCATTCGAAAGTGTTTCACCTTTTCCAACTTCGTCTGCAATTGTTGCAATACCTTTCTTAAGTGCGGCATTTTCAGTCTGTTCTGATAACATCTGAAGAGCATTGATAATACTTACTCCTGCCCCTAATATTGAAAGCATCTGTCTACAGAATACACAGTAATCTCTAGCTGTAATCTTAGTACCGAAGCTTATGTTTATTTCCTTATTAAGAACATTCTCAGCTGTCACTTCAACAGGAATAAGACCATCACTTTTAAGTCTCATAATAGCCTGCTCACTTGAAGCAGCTTGAATGTTACCTTTTTTCTCTTTTCCATCAGGCCCAATGGCCTTATAAATAAATCCTGGCATTTTATCCTCTTAATAATAAAGACTGTTTACGAAAACGATTAAGTTCACATTTGTCTTAATTTTTAGTATTTTTTATCACTATCTATATCGACACACTAAATATTAAACCTTAGTCTGCATTATATTCTTTTCCTGAGCAAAGTTAATTGCTTCATCTCTATCAATCTTACCCTGCATATATAACTCATGAATCGCATCATCCATAGTAATCATTCCCATTCGTCTTGATGTCTGAATTGTAGTTGCAATCTGATGAGTTTTGTTTTCTCTAATAAGATTTCTAATAGCCGGTGTAGCATGCATTACTTCGAAAGCCGCCACTCTACCTCTCCTGTCCACTGTAGGAATAAGCTGCTGTGATACTACTGATACAAGTACATTAGCAAGCTGTGTTCTTATCTGTTCCTGCTGATGAGGTGGGAATACATCAATTATTCTATCGATTGTTGCTGCTGCACCAATTGTATGTAGTGTCGAAAGAACTAAGTGTCCTGTTTCAGCAGCCGTAATTGCTGTAGAAATTGTTTCAAGGTCACGCATTTCTCCTACAAGAATTACATCCGGATCTTCTCGAAGCGCAGATCTTAATGCTAAGTCATAAGACTCTGCATCTATACCAATTTCTCGCTGATTTACAATCGAACGTGTATGTCTGTGAAGGTATTCTATTGGGTCCTCAAGAGTAATAATATGAGCATCCAGTTCCATATTAATTTTGCCTACAAGTGAGGCCAGAGTTGTTGATTTACCAGATCCTGTAGGTCCTGTAACAAGAACAAGGCCTCTCTTTTGTGAATATAAATCAATAACAGAAGGCGGAAGGTTAAGTGATTCTGGCGTAGGTACTACTGTTCCGACAAGTCTTAAAACCATCGCAACAGATCCACGCTGTCTGAAGGCATTAACTCTATATCTTCCCATTGAAGGAATTGAATATGAAAAATCCCATTCCCCTCTTTCTTCAAAGCGCTCTTTCTGCTTATCAGTCATCATTGAATCACAGATTCTCTTTGTGTCTGGTGGCAATAGCATTGGAAATGGCATAACCATAAGCTTGCCATTTACTCTCATCTTAGGAGATATACCTACTGTAATATGTACATCCGATGCCCCCGCATCCTTAGCACACCCCATTATCTGTTCAATCGTTACTTCGCTCGCTTCCATACCTTTCTCCATGTAAACCTGATTTAAATGCACGGCCTATGAAAAATCACTTATTACCTGCTGGCATATATTAAATGTCTTCATATGCTACTCGCTGCATTTCACTTACAGTCGTAAGTCCCTGAATAACATACTCTGCAGCGGCGTCTCGTAGCTTCGTCATTCCTTCCTTTACTGCCTGTCTTTCAATTTCATCAGCAGTAGCTTTCTCTGAAATCATAACCCCAATTTTATGTGATATAGGCATAATCTCATATACACCTATTCGTCCTTTATATCCAATGTTAGAGCATTCCTTACATCCAACAGGCTCATACAAATTGAACTCCTGCTCATCTGGGATATGAAGTGCTCTCTTTTCTTCAAAAGAAGCTGGTCTTAAAGTCTTACACTTTGGACAAAGTCTTCTAACAAGTCGCTGTGCAATGATGCCTACTACTGAATCTCCAATAAGGTAATGTTCTATACCCATATCAAGAAGTCTTGTAATAGAACTTGCTGTTGAATTTGTATGTAATGTAGAGATAACAAGGTGACCAGTAATAGAAGCCTGTACTGCAATATTTGCGGTCTCCTCGTCACGAATTTCTCCGATCATAATAATATCTGGGTCCTGACGAAGAATTGATCTTAACGCCGAGGCAAATGTAAGCTGTGCCTTCGTATTAACCTGCACCTGATTTACACCATTAATATTTGCTTCTACAGGGTCCTCAACAGTTACAATATTTACTTCTTCCTTGTTGAGTTCAGATAAAACTGTATAACATGTTGTTGATTTACCAGATCCAGTTGGTCCTGTAACGAGAATAATTCCATGAGGATTTCCCATTATAGCATCAAATCTAGGCATTTCTCTGTCTGAAAGACCTAAGTACTTTTTATCTCTTGTAAGTCCGTCCTTATTTGTAAGTCGCATTACGACTTTCTCGCCAAATACTGTAGGAAGGACCGATACTCTGACATCGTATTCTTTATTATCTACATGAATTGTGAGACGACCATCCTGTGGTTTACGTCTTTCCGAAATATCAAGGTTTGAAATAATCTTAATACGTGCAACAAGCGCTGGGAGAAGGGTTTTATCATAGTCCATATGCTCTACTAAAACACCATCTACTCTAAATCTTACACGTACTTCTCTTTCAAGTGCCTCAATATGAATATCTGATGAGCCCTGACGAACAGCCTGCTCAATCATAGTGTTTACAAGCTTTACAATCGGAGCATCATCTACGTCTGAACTCTGTTCCTCCGACTTATCCATCGCCGCAAGCTGTTCCATTTCTCTGGCATGTTCCTGCTGATACTGTTCAGCTGCACGCATAGCCTGCTTCTTACCATAAAGTCTGTCAAGCTGTAAAGAAATCTGAACCGATGGACAGAAGAATGGAATTACTTCCATATTTGTAACGATAGATACATCATCGATAGCCATGAAGTTCATTGGGTCTGCCATAGCTACCTTAAGTATGTTAGGGTTTTTCTCGTCGAATCCAAATGGAATGAGAACGTTTTTCTTCATAAGTTCTTCAGATACGAGCTTAACCGCATTCTCATCGATACCTACCTGTCGTAAATTAACAGTTCCGATACCCATCTGTGTACTAAGCACATCTGCGAAATCTTCCTGAGAAATAAATCCCATGGCGATAAGCGTTTCACCAAGCTTAGTATTTCTAATTTTCTGTTCTCTTAGGGCTACATTAAGCTGGCCTTCATTGATAAGTCCTTGGCTTATAAGTAAATCACCTATTCGTACTTTTTTGTGAATCATTGTTTAGTCCTCTATCGTTATATTCGGTATATCATCGCTATACTCACCTATTTCACCACCTGTGAACACTGCCTCTCTAAGTGTTGGCACAAAAGACGCATAATCCACAAGGGAAATATTAAGGTCACAATCGCCCTCTACGCCAGGTGCCGACCCCTGTTCTGTGTACTGCCACATCGTGAAATCATAAAGAAAATCGTTTTCATCTAAATACTGTGGTGCCCAGAAGTCGTATTCACAAAGCGAACCAACATCAAGCTTTCTTCTGAACCAGTTCTCCGATGCATATACCATAGGGTAATAGCCTGCTTTCTTTATCCTCTCGCAAAACGCAATACAGATGTTTGAAAGCTCTTCCCTACTAAGTTCAGCCTTAGTAGTCCTTGCTTCGTCGTCACTTACAAGCTCTGTGTCAAAAGCAACCGGATATGAAATTTCATAATCTTCTATCAAATCGATTACAAAGTCAGCTTCTGCAACTGCTTCCGGCTCCGATATTGCCTGAGTGAAAAAGTACACCCCTAGCTTAAGACCGTGAGCCGTTGCCTCTTCTGCATATTCTTTAAATCTCTCGTCTACAACAAGTCCGCCCTCTGTATAACCTCTGTATCCACACCTTAGCATTACAAATTCTACAGGTGAATCAGCAAGGGCATCCCAGTCAACTTTTTCATTGTGATAGCTTAAATCCACACCTACATGAGAGATTTTCTCTCCGTTTTCATTGTAGTATGCCATAAAGCCATCTTCTATCTTGAAATTATCCTTAATATAAGAATTCTTCTGTATTTCGCCAGTCTGTATTTTTCTCTTTGGCAAATACACATTTATAGGCTTTTCCTGCTCGATTTTTGCTTCTTTTAACTCTGCCTTCAGGGCCTCAATTTTCTCGCTGGAATTCTTTTCATCAACTGTATGAATGACAATCATTCCTAGCACGAAACCTGTCATTAGGCAAAAAAGCATAACTATCGCTAACAGCCCACCGTTACGTCTTCGTCTCAATTAATCCACCTTATTAACTATCTTGCCAAGCTCCTTGTAAAGCTGCTTTTTAACAATTGGCTTTGTTATTACTCCCGCTACACCAGTTGCACTAAGAACATGGTTCATCTCAAACTGGCTTCTCTTTTCTCCCATTATCATGAATGCCTTAATATCTTTACCACCTGGCTGATTTCTAATACTCTTAAGAATTGACAATCCAGGTACTCCATTCATGTTATATTCAATAGCTACAACTGCAACTCTGTTCTTTACGATGTAATCAATAGCCTTAATATTAGTGTTAACCATTTCAACATCATAATTTGTCAAAAACAGTTTCATTGCCTTTAATGTGTTTTCATCGTAATCAACAATTAAAATCTTTGGCTTTGAAGGTTCGACCGGAGCATCTTCTTTTAATAAATCCGCCACCTTATTCGCATCGCTTATCTTATGGATATTTGATATATTTACATGTGCCTGATTTATCTGAGGCGCTCTACTTATTACAAGTTTCTGACCCGCTCCATACTCGATATGAATCTCTAATTCATGCTTATCCGAAATACTCTTAGCTGATTCTCTTTCTGCTTCTTCCTTCTTCTCCTGTTCCTCTTTTATTACCGCTTCTGCTTCTATATATTCCTCCGATAGAACAGGTTCTACATATGTCGGTTCATCTAGCTCATAGTTCCTATTATCCGCCTCTTCAAGCGCTTCTGTTACTGCTAAGTAGAAGTCCGATTCATCTAGTTCACCCGAGTAAAAAACAGGTTCTCCACAATCATAATACTCGAAAGAATGGTCTGAAAATTCGTCCTGTGTAATAAGAAGAACAGCTGTATTCTTGAGATTTAATCTGTCTGGATCTTCTGAAATATATTTAAAAAGTGTTAACGACTTTCCAGTTTCATCATCAGCATCCATAATTACAAGTTCGACTTTATGCCCGTCAATACCACTCCTAAAACTATTCATAGCTTCTGAATATTTTAGGGGCTTAAGATCTATGTAATCTGGTAAAATATCTTTAATTTCTTTTACACGTTTTACATCGGTATCTATTATGATTGCACAGATTTTTTCGTCGTTCACTATACTAATTATTCCTCAATCTCAACACTTAACGATTTTGATTTTTTTATATAATTTTTATTTTTCTTTTTATTGTGGCTTTCGGCATGATTCCCATCGCTGGCTGGGATATCATCTGCACCTTCCACCTCGTTAATATCTGCAATGATAATTGTATCGTCAGTCGCTTTGTCTTCTGATTCCGCATCCTCTTTTACGTCATCTGAATCGCTTTTTTCTTCCTTCTCTTCTGACTCAGGTTCTTCATTATCATCTTCTTTATCTTCAGCCACTTCATTGTCTGACTCTTTGTCAGGCTTTTCATCTTCTTTACTATCTTCTTTTTCGCTCTTTATATCTTTCTTATCTTCCTTCTTCTCGTCGCTGTCTTCCTTCTTATCTGCCTTATCTGAAGTCTTCTCTGAATCTTTCTTTGTCTCTTCCTTGTCTTCTTCCTTAGCCTTGTCAGACTCTTTAATGTATGGCGGAACCGGTATTACTTTACCATCACGATTCATTACACAGTTACCCTGGAATATTGACTCTTCATCAATAACAAATTTCTTTGTAATAACTTCACCGTATATAGCACCTGTTGCTTCCACATTAACCTTATCTCTTATACTCATGTTACCCTGTACTACACCGGCAACAATTATGCTTTCAGCCTCAACAGTTCCTTCGATTTTACCCGTCTTAGTAAGAACTACAACTCCGTCCGCTCTTACATCACCAATAACAGTACCGTTAATTCTAATTGATGACTTAGTTCTTAATGTGCCTTCTACAACTGTGTCTACCCCCACCATTGTAGTAATAGTGCTTGTGTCCACTTTGATTCTGTCATCATTCTGAGAATTATCTTTATTTGCATTGTTCTTTTTTTTGTTAAAAAACATCTTAGCCTCCTAAGTACTATTTAGCCTCAAAGAAATCCTTTGGGTTCTGATTCTTTCCATCTAATACAACTGCGTATGTAAATGTCTCGTCATCTTCTGAAACGTACAAGAGTACTTCTCCTCTTACCACGTCATCGCCCTCTGCGACCTTACCCTTTTCCTCAATGGTATAGCTTGTCTTATATCCATTCTTGTGATCAATAACTATTTCATAGCCGAACATGTTCTCTTTAACGCTTTCGACTGTTCCATTAGCTGTAGCTACAATTGCTGCGCCCTCAAGACAGCTATACGAAATCGCATTGTCGACAATGATGTCTGATATTAATAAAGCGCTACCCTTATATGGGATAATGTTTGGAATATAAAGTCCTGCTGTTGCAAGTTCTAACTCGCTAACCTGGTTTTTAAGTTCCGAAATAGATTCCTCATTCATTCTTACAATATCTGTAAGCTCATCGTTCTTTTTCTTAAGACTTTCTGCATCAACTTCCATATTGTCGATTACTGACTGAAGCGAAGAATCATTTCTCAACCTGTAATTTTTAACTGCAAAAGAGATAATAAGGCTTGCAATTATTACTAATACCGCAAGAGCAATAACAACATATCTTGCAATTTTATCTATTGAAAACTCATAGCTTTTTGCATCATCTGTTGAGTCTGGCACAAGCATTACAGTGTACCTGCTCATTTTAAGTTTCGGTTTCTCTTTTTTAGGGATAAAGTCCTTTACACTTTCCTCTTTAGAAACCGAATTTATTGTTTCTTCTTTGTTATCCATGTAACCTATTTCCTTTTCACCATTTGGGCATAAAAACCCACCCTTATTGTACCTTAAATTGTTTACATAATCAAGAAAATAACCCCTTCAAAATTAGCAAATTTTGCACAAG
>JAUNIR010000116.1 GCA_030523345.1 Lachnospiraceae bacterium | reverse complement strand
CATCATCTGCTGCTCTGTTGATCTTGTAACCTGAAGATAACTTCTCTGTGTTCTTAGCCTGTGCGCTTGTTGTGATACCTAATGTTCTGTTGGCATTCATTGCCTGCATATTGTGCTGTACTACCATAATTATTTCCTCCTGAAATTTACTATATATTAACTTCCATGTCTGTCATAAGAAGCTTCCATCCATGTCTATTTCTTATTGACATAACATCTATCGACACAATATGTAGATTACTTAACCCCTATTTTTATTTTTTTATATTTTTTTAGGTGTTATTTATAAATATATGTTAAAGTAGTAATAATAATACGCCAAAGGAGTGTGAATATGAATAACCGCTTATATATATCTATGTATCATTATACTAGAGATCTCGTTCATAACCGCTATCCGCAAATCAAGGGATTGGATGTTAATTTATTTAAAAAGCAACTTGATTTTTTTAAATGCAATTTTAACGTGGTATCTATGGAGCAGGTCATAGAATCAATAAAGGGTAATAATAATTTACCTGAAAATGCACTTCTTTTAACCTTTGATGATGGGTATATAGATAATTATACAGTTGCCATGCCTATTTTGCAGGATTATGGAATGCAAGGATCTTTCTTTATTCCAGGTAAAACGTTCACCACATATCAGCTTCTCGATGTAAATAAAATTCACTATATATTAGCATCGGCAAATATAATGGAATTAACCGAAGCACTAAAAACAGAATTGGAGTATTATCGTGGGATAGAATTTGATTATCCTTCCTATGATGAGTTATTTGGTAAATATGCAGTTGCAAGTCGATTTGATGTTAAAGAGACTATTTTCTTTAAACAGATACTTCAAACAGTATTGCCAGAATCCTTAAGAAACACTATATCAAGCAATTTATTTAAAAAATATGTAGACGTTTCTGAAGAACAGCTTGCACGCGAACTATATATGACTGATGCCCAAATTCGTACAATGAAACGAAATGGAATGTATATAGGTGTACATGGTTATGACCATTACTGGCTTGGCAATATGAAAAAAGAAGCTTTGGAAAATGATATTTCCAAAGCCTTAGATATTATGAATGAATTTATCAATCCTAATGAATGGGTTATGAATTATCCTTATGGAAGTTATAATCAAGACGTTATAAACTTTATAGAATCACAGGGAGCTTGTGCGGGCTTAACAACAGAAGTCCGTATAGCAGATTTAACCGAAGACTCACCTTTTACCCTTCCTCGTCTAGATTGCAACGATTTTCCACCAAAAAGTGAAAAATATAAGCTTCTATAAATCATATTTTTCTAGTACTTTATATAACGTTTTTCCAGCATCATTTTTTGGTATTTCAGGTATATATTTAACCTGAAATGCCACTGGATTCAGTTTCGTCTTTTCAGCAACATAGTGTTTAACGCTGTCAACTAAATCAGGATTTGTAATTATTATTTTCATATGGTCATCAACTCCAATACTCGCACAGTCAACGTCCGTATAATGGCTTTTAATCATTTGATCAATTTCATCTAGATTAACTCGATTTCCATATATTTTTAGGAAACGTTTTTTCCTACCTACTATATAGAAGAACCCTTCATCGTCTGTTTCTGCCATGTCTCCTGTTACTAACACTCCATTTCGCTCATCGCCTTTTAATAGATCAGCAACTGACTCTGCATACCCCAGTGTAACATTGTCACCACGATATATTAGTTCTCCGACCTTATGATGTTCTGTTATTTCTTTTCCATTTTCATCTATAAGGCTTAATTGTCCATTTGGTATTGCAATTCCCATTGAACCACATTTTTTAACAGCTTGATCAGCTGGAAGATACCCCATTCTTGCTGTAGCTTCACACTGACCATACATAACTATAAATTCTTTTCCATTTTCCTCAGCATATGCCGCAAACTTTTTATGAAGTTCAACTGAAAGCTTTCCACCTGCCTGCGTCATAGTACGTAAATATGGTAGATCCATACGAGCGAATCTCAACCTATCTAACATTTCATATGTATAAGGAACACCTCCAAACGATGTTGCTTTCTGCTCTTTAAAAAGGGTCCAGAACTCCTTTTCCATTAAGGATCTTTCCGTCATCAATATAGTGGCTCCTACGTATAAATGTGTATTTATGATAGAAAGTCCGTATGTATAATTCATTGGTAAAGTTGTAATAGGTCTTTCATTTTCATCTAATTTTAGATATGAAATGATAGACTCAGTATTAGCCTTAATATTCTTATAACTTTGTCTTACAAATTTTGGACTTCCTGTTGATCCTGATGTTGTGAGGAGCAGCGCCAGTTCCTCATATAGCTCATGTTTCAGCTGGTAATTAGTTTTTAATAAAGAATATGAACAAGTGTTAATTACAACCTGAAACATGCTAAACTCATCGGTCATATTCTCTGGAATCCATAAATACGATGGCTGGTAGATTCTAAGCAATTCATTTAATAGTTCTCTGTCTAAATGTGCATTTAACATTAATGGCACTATTTTATGGTTCATAAAAGCTGTATACCCTACAACTGAACCTATAGAGTTCGTACATAATATAAAAACAAGGCTTCTATTCTCGACATTTTTACAAATATCTTCCCCTATTTCACTAAGTTGGCCATATGTAATTTTTACTTCTTGTTCATCTATTAAAGCAATTCGCTCTGAATATTTACCTAAATCCCACATAGTAATCCCCTATAAGCAATTTTGTTTCCATATTTTATAGCTTAATATTATATTTTTTGAGAATTTCAATTCCTTTTTCATATGAATCAAACTCAACCATATCATCTGGTGAAAACTCTACGCCAAAGGCTTCTTCTAGTTCAGTAATGATTGTCATATGTCCAACAGAGTCCCAGCACTCTACATCTTTATATCTGAGTCCTGACAATTCATCTTCTGTTACATTTAGTATTTCCATAAATATTTTATTATATGCTTCCATCTTTTCCTCCTTATCTGTGGCTAGGCCTATCCTGATCTCCATCTCCCTTAAAGCATAATGTATCGATATCTGAACGATGAGCGTATATTTCTATATTTTTACAACAATATGGTTCAAAATAGTTAGGAATAGTATTTTCATCATCTATTATGCGCTCTGTAAATCCTGCTGCTATAATATCATCTGGATTCATTGCCAATTCATATAAATCTACATACTCATAATTATTATCGTCAATCAGCTTCTGAATTGCTTTACCTAGCATGCAGAACTTACTAACATCTCCTAATATGTCTACAATTCGAAATACTACTGATTCGTTGACTTCGACTTCTCTTCCTACAATAACAATTTGTTCCGAAGATACTAGAACTTTATATTTGTAAATTGGATGGTTAAAATACCTCTTCTCTATATACCATCTATCCTTATATGGTCTTCTGTTCTTAAACATTTTGTCGTTATAAATATTATATAATTCCTCAACTGTTTTTACCTCTGTTAAGTCTGTCTGCGGAATTTCTTCGTTTATTTCCTGTATGCATTTGTTTTGTATCTTTGCAATCTTGTATTCGTCTATGTCATTTAGTCGGTAAAAGTGTGATAATCGGCTAACATCATTTTTAATCCATTTCTTCACAAGTGGACCTGCCGTTTTCATGTTAACACCTGGCGATACGTGTGCCCTTGAATTAAGCGTTTCAAACTTCCTTCGCATTAACTCCACTCCTAAAAATGGAACCTTGCTATTCGGTTTAGCATATAACATTCCTGAAGAAACATCCGACTCGGAAGGTATAAACGTTTCCGTATAGTAATAAATCGCCCATCCCGCTGCTATCTCTTTCGTTTCTTTATCTATCGCAAGAAAATAACCCACACGATTACCATTACAAAATTCATACATAAAAAAGTCTTTATCATTTGCAAGAATATGATTTTCAGACCAGTAATCATGAATGAATTTCATTATCGCATCTACATCATCTATTGTCGCATATCTAAATTCATAATATTCATCATATTTGTTCATAACATTACTCTCTATTTTCCATATTTTTCTAATAGATATTCCTTAGTTGTTGATGGAACCAAATCATCAAGTTCATCAAACCTACCGTCAGAAATTAGCTTTCTAACACGTGATGCGGAAATCGCCTCACCGTTCTGTACCTTTCGCTCTATTTCTAATAATTTAACACCATATCGAGGTAAAATACCAGCAAGAGCCTTATTATAAGAATCTGTGACTTTATCCATAGGTTCACTTCCTACAAATCTAATACCAATTCCTAAATTCGGTGCAATATATTTTCCAAATACGCGTACATCTTTAGACGAATCTATTTGAATATCCTGTAAATGTGATTTATCAAAATATTCTGGAAATGTCTCTGATGATATCATAAATTTCCCACTTGGAATAACTAAAACATTTTTAATGTCTTTTGTACCTTTTTTTACAAGGTCGTAGCGATCCTTGAATGGAAATACTGAAGAATCTTCTTGAACTACAAATACTATCAACAGGTCAACCTTACCTGCACAATTTTCAATAAGATACCTATGCCCTAATGTAAACGGATTGCAATTCATTACAATACTTCCGATTCTATCGCTCATATTGTTTTCATCATAGTCAATGTCCAATGTATCAGTATATTTCTTTATTTCATCTAATGTTTGTCCTATATAATCCTGAATCTGATTTTTATAGTCTCCTTCCAAATCATCTTCTGAATCATCACCTAATACAAAATACTTTCTTTCTTTTTCTTTCTTTCTAGCCACATCCGCAAAAATGCCGCCTAGTTCTTTATATAGGTAATCTGCTATAACCTCATTTGCTCTATGGTTCACATGTATGACTATGTCTAAAAACCATCTTCCCAACTCGTTTGGTTGTTCAAAGAGTGTAGATAATTCATAGCATGCAACACCATTATCTTTTAACATCCGTATTGTCTTATCGTTATATTGTGCCATACATATTACGATATCGCCCTGACGTAACTCGGTATCCATAATATAATGAAAATCGTTCATTTCATTACCTACTCTACCAGCAACACCACAGTTAACAACTTCAAATGTATCAGGATACGTCTCATTTATTCTACGCTGTAACATACTTTCAATAGTATCTGAGTCTGCTACATACGCGCCTCTTGCAAGACACGTTCCAAAAAACCATATTCTATTTTCGTGATTTTTAGGTTGATTACATGTAATTCTTTTACCACCCACAACATTCATGTTTTTGCTTTGGTAATCCATAAGATTACAATACAAACCCTGACTCAAAAATCTAAAATTATGAAATTCTTTATTTTTAACAAACTGGAAACTATCTTCATTGTCTCCATATATATCCATAAGTAGCGTCTCGTCATCAGCTATCTCTTCTAGTGATTTGCGCTGCTTTAATGCATTCTTATATTTCTCTCCTATATCCTTAATTTTAGAAGCAACCGGTGGTTCAACAAATAATAACTTTACATCATTTTCATTACATTTTTGCGATATATGAGAGATTAAACACTCCATGTACAAATCTTGTTCAGATATATATTTTACTTTAATTTCGTCGTGATTGTTTAATCTTTTAGTCAGATAACTTTTTAGTTGCATATCAGAGAAAACAACAAGTTCATCTGCGTTTTTGTTTTCATCAAATGACACTTCTATTTCTTTCCCAGAACGCAGAACAAGTTCTTTTTTTATCTGCATATTTTTTATCATTGTTATTAACTGTTCGCACTTGCTAATAGCAATATTATATATGCTATTTTTCTCACAAAAATTTAAAAAATCTCTTTTTAGAGGATTCCATCTAATCTTTCTTCCATTACTGTTTTCTGAATAAATTAGTGTATATTGGCCCCTTAACTGCCCATCCAGTACTACAGGAACTGAACGGATTTGAAAATGTTCATCAAAAAAGTTCTCTAAGTATTCTTTAGAGACTTTAGATATGCTATCTATACGGAAAAAACCGTTATTGATCATCACTTCATGATTTAATAGAGACCTACTTACATCACCATTTGTAATTATGCCTGCAACAATACCATCCTGTTCCACATAAATCGTTTCTGGAAAATAATATAAATACTCTTTTAAATCTTCCATTACTGGCATATCAATATCATTTTTTTGAAGTATTAATAATTGATCTCTTTCTTCAAATATGATTTTTCGCCCATCTGTCAATTCGTATGTGTCAAATGTCATTTTCATATTTTATAAACATCCTCTATATATCAGTACCAAACTTCATCAAAATACATACAACTACTATATAGAAAGTATATCGACCGACCAACTTAGTTACATTAGTTATTTATCAATTTATAAATGATATATTTACACAATAAAAAAGGACCGGAAAGCCGGTCCCTTTTTACAGTAGTTTGACTAATTAGCCAAGTAAGCTAAGAACACCCTGTGTTGACTGGTTAGCCTGTGCAAGCATTGACTGACCTGCCTGAGCAAGAATGTTATTCTTTGTGTACTCAACCATCTGAGAAGCCATATCTGTATCACGA
>JAUNIR010000016.1:1662-36049 GCA_030523345.1 Lachnospiraceae bacterium | reverse complement strand
CTGCTTTCTTTGTATCATTGCATTTTTTAGTACCAAAAATCTGAATATTCATAATTTATCCTGTAATATTACTTTAATCCCTTTTAATTTATTCAATGTGATTTGCTGTGTATATTATAATATTCACCCTACATTGATGTCACTGTAAAAAAGAGAAAGCCCACACCGAATCAACTTCAGCATGGGCTATAGATTAACATCTCTAATTGTCACCATATTCAATTTTCTCCTATAATACTGGATTAAATACTTCCTTTAACATATAATCACCTGCTTTCACATTACAGCCTACTTCTTATGTGCGAATGTTCCATAATACTCTTTTAAGAATTCTCTAACCTTCATAGTTTCTACCTCCTGTAAATTTCTAAATTCTTGTCAACTAACGTCTGCCAAATGTTCCGTAATACTCTTTAAGAAATTCTTTAATCATAACCGCTACCTCCTTTATTTATTATTTGAATGGAATGAATTTGTAGTACTTTTTATTACTTATCTCTCTTGTTGATATTATAATAACGCAGGGGAGTAATTATGTGAAATACATATTATGATTGGTTTGTTATACCTTTTAGGTATAATTCTTGAAATACTTGTGATGATAATCTTCTATATAAAATAAAAGAGTTCATATCGAATAATACCGATATAAACTCTTTTCATTCTCTATCAATATGCTCCCAAATCAGGATCCATTATAATTGCACCAAGAACTGATTGTACATATTCCTCAAATGGAAACCCATACTTTTCAGCTTGCTTTTTCATATCCTCAACCATTTCAGGTGGAATTGTTTTTAATACCTCATTTATATCTAGTTCATTTGCCATTTTAAAGTCCTCTCATAATTATATATGTGATCTGTAGATTTCTTTATCTTTAATACATAACTTATCGCATGCTTCATCAAATGTAATCTCTAACGACTCCATTAAATTTTTAATAAGATTAATTGTAGTTGTAAATGTTCCTTGCTCTATTCCCTGCTCCTTGCCATCCTCAAAACCATCTCTATATACATCTTTATCATGAACAACAGTAAGCATATATTCCGCCCTCCATTCTTCTTTAAGTCTGGCTTCTTTTACCTCTTCATCTATTAGTTCTGTTGCCTTATCATTAGTGGCTCCTGTGTTTATATATTCTAACATATTTTTCATATTCTGTGGGAGACATGATAAATCTGCAGTTGTATTAAAAAAGATTTTATGTACTTTTTCATCATACTTTATTGTTTCTTTTTCTAAACATTTACTCTCAAATGTATATATAGGTAAATTCTCTCCAAATGGATCATATGTACATATAAACACTATAAATAATTCTGGAAGATTTAAGTATTCTTCTCCACTATTTGCATATGAAGTATCAATTATCGACTGATAGTATCTTCCTCTTTTTGGCAATTCATCCTGACGTGCTCTATCCTTTGATTTGTTCTGCATTTCTGTATCATATACTGCTCCCTTCTCATCTTCTACAAGTAAATCGAGTCTTGCATACTTTGCATCCTTAAATTCTCTAATTTGTTTTTCTATTTCTCCATACTTTTCTTGAAGATCGATTTGCAGTAATGAATCTAGAATCAACTTTCGAATCTCTGGCTTAGAACATATCTTTCCAAACATGAAATGATCTCTAATTGTTAATTCTTCATAGTTCTTTTTCTTTTCCATAAATACGCCTTTCTGCCTATGGCAATGCAACTTTCTATAGCGTATTTAATTCAGCAACTGTGATTATAACTGACATCTATTACGCCAATGAAAGCAATTAATATTTTTTAATAACCTGAAATTCGTTGGCGATTTGATTTGCCAGAAGTGAATTTGATAGGTTTTAACGAGTGACTTGATTATAGACCATAAGGTTAAACCATTCAATACTAAATCACAAAAAAATCCACGCTATTAAAAGTTCCAGCGTGGACCGTACCATATTATTTAAACAAGCTCATATTCATCATCATCTTTAAGCTTAAGCGTAATATCAGCATCTTTAGAATTTGTAATACAAAGCTTTGCATTGTATAAATCACTGTATTCAACAAATTCTTTAGCTAACTCTGCTTCCGCTCCTGACATCATTTTACGCTCTATAAGTCTGCCTCTTAGCATATCTATGTCAGCGTCTATCTTTATCGTGAGATCTGCGTAATCAGCAAGATTGCTCCATCTGTCATCATTTAAGAGAAGATAATTTCCTTCTAGAATAATTATATCTCCTGTAACCTGAATCGCATCCTCTACCGGATTATGTTTCATACGATCATATTCTGGCCAGCCACATACTTCTCCAGATGCTACCTTTTTAATTCGATTTCTTAACATATCTACATCAAACGTAATAGGAGCACCTTTTATCTTAACCATCTGTATTTCTTTGCCATCTCTAATTGTCGTATGATTTAACAGATAATCCTGATAATGATGAAATCCATCAATACCTATAGTGGTTACAGGCCTAAGTCCCTCTGTATTCTCTGATAAATGCTTAAGGAACGATAATAGTGTACTCTTTCCAGCTCCAGGAGGTGCTGCAAGCATTACAAGAATTCTACTGCCCTTCTTTTCCTGAATGTCACAAAACCTTTTAAGCAATGGAATGAATATTTTGTTAATACTTTCTTCAGAATAATGAGCATTTACCTCAATGCCATTTATTAACACGTCATAATTCATATATCATCTATTCCATATAGTGTGGCTTTTTATACATAACTGAAGCCTTTGGAAGGATTTCAACATTCTTAACAGTCGTATCCCAATCCTGTGGCTGTACATCTTCTATTGTAATAGAAATTGTTTCTTCTTTTGCTTCCATAATCTCTTTAACATCTTCTGTGATTTTCTTAGCAAGCATGATCTTTTGTTCTTCTGTTCTTCCAGGGTAACATTTAACACTTATATGTGGCATATTGTCCTCCTTATTCTCTATTTTTCGATATTTATATTTTGCGAAATGTTTTGCGACCAGACTTATCGTACTCTTCTACATATGTTGCCTTTGGTTTTGTTTTCGACTGTTCATATTTCCTGATTACATTATTCACTATGTCTTCATTAACCGGATATGTACAGTTCTTAATAATCTCATCTATAGACAAACCTTTATCATACAACCGACGAATCGCGTCCTTGTAAGCAACCTGGGTTGTTAGGTTAGAAACTGCATCTGTGAAATAGCTCATAACAATCCCCTTACTATCACTTAAAATTCAAGCTGAGTTTTGCAAACAAATCTTCAAGATCAAGACGTGAGTCAAAAGAACTATATACTCTTATTTTTCTGTAATTATGACCAAATTCATATCTTCCGTCTGAAAGGACATGTGGAGCCTCTACCATCTCATAATTATCGTCCTTGTTTATGTCTTGTAAAAGTACTGCTATACAACCCTCATCTCCAAGTGTCCACATTTCTCCATGTGGCCACGCATCCCACATATCTACCTGCATATTAAATTCAGCAAGCTGATCGAATAAATATTTTCCAATTTTTCCACATGGCCTTACCTTAAGCTGAAGCTCAGCCAATGATGTAGCAAATGAACGATATGCCTTTACTGGAATCTGCCATAGCGGCATGTTTGATGAAAATACAACATTTGCCGCATTTATATCCTGACGTAAATTGAACTCTGGACCGCCATTAGGATAGTCATCTCCGCCAACCCATATAGCTGTCATTCTGTTACATATTTCAGGCTCAATCAATATAGCACTTGCTAGATCTGTTATTGCACCCTGAAGCCCTATATACAAAGGCCTCTTATCATATTTCATTGCCTCTTCGATAATAAAGTCTACAGCTTCACACCTTTGAGGAATATGTTCATTTTCCAACGGATAATTTGAACCTGTGAAAACCTTTTTATCTTTTATATCCATCAAATCTAAAATTTTAACAATTTCTCTATAGCTTGCATCCGCAGTTTTGTCTATAGGAACTCTGCTTATTTCGCTCTTTGCAAAGTGACCTCCGATAAGACCTACCACGTCAAATTTATCCATCATAAGAGCATGCGCTATAGTGTACTGATCATCAGCTTCATTATATGCATCAGAGTGTACAATATATCTTATTTTTCTATTCTCAGGCACTTTATACAAATGATTCCACATACTATATACATCCTTGAAAAAACTTTATTTCTTTGATGTCTTTTTAGTAACTACCTTTTTGGCAGCTTTTGCTTTTGCAGCTGTACTCTTAACTTTTGATAATAATGATTTCTTCTCACCTGAGTTCTTTTCAATTACTTCTTTTAATGTAAGACCCTTTATGAGGTTTCCGTCAGCCTGCAAAAGACCCGAATTGAATGCATCTACAAAATCAAGCTTGCCTTCAAAAATGCTAATAAGATTTTCTTCAGACACTGTTACAAGTACATCTCTATCATAATACTCATATGGCTCAATATGAATCTGCCCATCTGCTATTTCTAAGTAAAAAGCTCCTGCGGCTTCCCCAGTCACATTAAACTGAATAGCAATATGTTCTTTAACCATAGATGCATCTGCCTGCTCATAATTGTCCTTTAATGACTTAACTAATTCTTCGTATTTCATATTCTCTCCTTTACATGCAAAATAATATCTTAATGCCAATAAGGCTTTTGATCCTTATGTGTGAACCCTTTTAATTCCTCCGTAAGTATATCACGCTCTTTCTTGTAATTCTCTATCTGCTTATCATTAAGTGCTCCAATAGACATAAGCTCATCATACTTTTTACAGAAATCCTTAAAGAAATCTTGAGCCATATCTTTATAGTTATTCTGCATGCTGCTTCTTGTTTTTAAAATCAAATCTTCAAGATCCTTTTGCGTTTTCTTTTTAAATATACTAACCACTTCTATACCTTCTGAATCCTATCCAAAAAATCCTCTTTTAAATTCCATCTCAAATACCTGCTTCGCCTTGTCTAAATCCATAACAATGCTACTACCCACGACAATAGCATTTAAAACAGGTGGAAGCTCCTGCTGGATATACCTAAGCTCATATGTTCTGCTACTATCGGCATATGTATATGTTAGCATATTTTTCTTTTTATCGATAGAAAATCCCTTTTTATCGACCTCCCAAGCCTTAACTATTTTTTTCATTGCGTTTTTACCTATGGCTTTATCTCCAAAATAATCGGAATAATTTAACTCTGTAACATATTCTGGAATTTCCTCCATATAATCGCTGTAGATGCTTTTTATAACATATGATGAAATACTAAATACATCTGGGAAGTATTCCTCATCTCCTGACTTCATTTCATCCACCATATTTTCTATCAGGTCAAACATACGACGCACATATTCCATGTACATTGAATTACTAGCCTGCTTCATACTTTCATTAATCTTCTTAGAGTTCTTAGCGCCATCTTCTTTATTTAACACAGTACTAATATGACACGTAACTGTTCTCTTTGTAATGTCTGGTTTCAACGATGCTATCTTATTAGTAGAAATAGCAACCGATGGATAATTAATAAATGCATCTGCAATCCCCCAGTTATCATCTTTAATAATCTTCTCATAATGTGCATCATACTGTGCCTTTGCTAAATCATCGATATTTATAGGTAGTCCTTCACAAGCTCTCTTTAGAGCCTCAATGTTTCCAGAAGTGAAATCCGAACTGTTATTAAGAGGTACTTTCACACCACACATTAATTTTGACAGTAGCTTTATGAATGTAGACTTACCGCCATTAGAATCTCCATATATAATTCCAAATACCGGGAATGGAGTCATATCATAATTGTTTTTACTTGCTACATAACGCAAATAAGGCATAAATAAACTGGCAAAATACCAATTCATAAATGCATAATAATCTCTTTGACTCTGTTTCCAGTCCCCATAAAAAGATGATGGGCTAGACATGTAACTGTCGATACATTTAATGTCTGTTTTTATGTCCTCTATGCTAGGATTTATTTCCTGTTCTTTCCCATTAAAGCTTATGAGTCTACCATCATAATCAATATGTAATTTTGGTAACCGTTTTTCCTTTACCTTTTTTATACCGACATGCTCCTTATATTTCCTTGCAAAGCTTTTTATATACTCGCCAGTTAATACAACTTTTCCATCGCTTTTGCTCGGTTTTGGTATCATTGGTTTTATTTCTTTTTCTAAACCCTTAATGTCTGCAAGTATTTCAATATCATCATCTTTATTAAGAGATGGTTCTATAATTACTATGTTCTTTTTCTCAATCGTTTTGATTATAGGTATTTCTTCAACATTATCTCTTATATAGTCTTCATCCTCTAACTGCGCTAGCAACACTTTCTGACTTACATTGTCAGTACAAATCTGCTTAAATTCTTCGAACCGGTTCTTACTATCCTCATATGCTCCTATGTCATCAAAACATCGTATTGTTTCTCTTTGATATCCGCAAAATGCTGATGCTGACATATTGGCACTACCTGTTATTACTCTTGTCCTTCCATCTTTTGCTTTAAGGATGAACTCCTTCTCATGTGAATTAGTATCTCTCGACACATATAACTTCATAGTGTCATTTTCAATTCTCTCTGCCATTCTCTTAGCACTTTTGCTCTTAGCAAGTAACTCAACAGTCTTTATCTCTGTGGACATAATTGCAGCTATATCATCATTCATTACTCCCTCACATCCAAATATCATCTCCACATACTCGAATCTGTCGAATACCTTCTCCATAAATCCGATTCCTGAGGAATATGTGATTCCATATAATTCATCATATCCACTAAATAATTCTTGCCAATTCATCTTCTCAGTACTGATATACTTAGCTCTTACAACAGTAAGTATTCCAGAAGTAGCTCTTTCTGCCTGCTCAGGTTCCAAATCAAATATCGAAATCTGTTCATTTTCATTCACTAATCCCAAATCTTTAATCATCAATTTCTTCCTCCATAAAATCAATAAAAAAGGACCATGGACTATCTCCATGATCCTACTATATACAGTTATATATCCAATAAATGGGACTCTTTTATTTATTTTCTTTTCCCATCTCCTTAAGCCTGTCACCACTTACTCTATATATTGTCCAATCGGACATTGGTTCTGCACCTAGAGATAAATAAAAATCAATGCTTGGCTTGTTCCAATCAAGACAACACCATTCTAGTCTTCCACATTGTCTTTCCACTGCAATACGTGCAAGTTCTTCAATGAGAGCTTTTCCATAACCTTTCTTTCTGTACTCTGGATATACAAATAAATCCTCAAGATATATTCCTGCACGTCCTAAGAACGTTGAGAAGTTATGGAAAAATAATGCAAATCCAACCTCTTTACCATCCTCCATTACAAAAATTACTTCGGCCTTCTTTTTATCAAAAATCCACTCTGAAAGAGTCTCCTGTGTAGCTACTACTTCGTCTTCCATATTTTCATATTTAGCAAGAGCTTTTATAAAACCAAGAATTAATTCTGAATCTTCTCTATTCGCATATCTAAACATTTGTCACCTCAAAAATTATGAAATTCCATTTCTGTACACTTCATTCATAACAGCCTGCGCTTCAAGCATTCTATGCTTTTCTACTATTCTGTCTCTATCAGAAATAATTGCAAGCATTTCATCAACACAATCTTCTATCCGTAATTTAGGCATCTTTTTTAAATACCCTATCATTCTACCTGCTGTAAAATCTGTATTCATATATTTGTATGTAACTTCTCTGCAGAATTCTTCAGGATAACCTTTCTTTAATAATTCTTCCATAAGTTCCTGACTTTTTTCTGTTGCCATATATTTATTGACCTCGACAATATTTAATCTACTCTGGACACTTCGTACCACACTGCGTACAGAAATTACTTGTATTAATATTTCTGCATGTACATATCCAGCTTCCTTTTTTTAATATAAGAGTCTCTCTTGCTTCATCTTCTGGATCAAAATATGTATCACACTTTGAAGCTTTATTAACAAATGTAAATGTAAAAATATAAAGCACTACAATGTATATACTCCATACAAATAATGCCATTAAGACAAACATCTCTCCAACAGTTTCTTCCTGGAAAAATAATAAACTGTCATAAAATCCATGTGTGATAACTGGAACGAATACTGCCAGAAACTTATTTCTCTTTTCTGATGCTTTGTCACCATTAAGCGCTGCTTTCTTAGCTAGACTGTAATAATATCCCATAAATACAGCATTACTTGCATGCCCGGGAATAGACGTGAAAGCTCTCATTATAGCAGTACCTAACCCGCCGTCTGCTATGTAGCATACGTTTTCCAGCGCCGCAAACCCAAGGGATACATACACAGCATACACAATTCCATCAAAGGTACAGTTATAGTTACGTGATTTCCACGTTTTTAATTTAAGAGCCAGGTATTTTAACAGTTCCTCTGAAAACGCTGCAATAATAAATCCATCTACTAACGCGTAGGTAACTGAACCACTTGATAAAAACAAGTCCTCAATCACAGTCAATAGCATCTCCATTACATAAGCAAATGGAATAATTGCCACTCCACAAAAAAAGCAGCCTGTCAGAAATCTGATAGGTTCTTTTTCTCTTTTGTCTTTTTTATATATATAAATTAAAAGTAACAGAGGGGGTATAATTCCTATCACAAACATAACTTTATTTTCCTTTATCTTTTTCCTTTTATCTCGTTATATTTATCTACGTTAATTTCACCATTAGCCATCATCTGCTCTGACCATAGCTGAAGCGCTTTCACCGTATTAGCTATTTTTTCTAATTCTTCCTGAATACCAATAAAGTCTTCAAGTTCTTCATCATCTATAATGCCATCTGCAGTTATATTAATAAATTCTCTTTGATTGTCCTGAACGGAATTAAGTGATGATAACATCCTTAGAACTATCTGAGATAAATCCTGCATTTTTATTTCAGGGACATACTTCTTACCTATAGGACATTGATTGGCACAGTAGTAATTACTTAATTCCGGAGCTTTATATTTTTCGGCCATAATTAATATTTCGTCGGGATGTGGCTCTACTCTTTCATTCTCGATTTTTTCGATTCTTTCAGGCGATATTACTTCTAGTAGCTCACTAGCCTGATCTCTTGTAAGCTTTAACTCTTCTCTTTTTCTAAAATATATATTTTTATTCTCCTTTGATGAAACCTTTGGCATCTTATTATCCTCTCATACTTATTAATTATTAATCCAGAGCCCAGAGTTTCTTCACTCTGTGGGTATCTAATACAACTCTCCTCATTAATGCTTCATAGCTCATAGGGTACTTCTGCAAGATTTCCTTAAGAACATCTGCATCAAGCCATAAAACTCGCGCATCATCTGCAGCCACATATTCAAAAGGACTTCTATCTATAGAAGCTACACTCTCAAGACCAACAATATATCCTGCCTTGTAGACCGAAAGCGTTTTAAGTATTCCATCTATATCTTTTTCGCGTTCCTCCAAATGACCAGATATTATAATGCCGACTTTATTTATTATCTTTCCCTGTTCCAGAGCTATGTCTTCTGCTATGTAATTGCCATAGGTACCCTTAGTCGATAACTTAATGAAATCCTCCGGATCATCAGACATAAGAAATTCTGCTTCTTTTATATATAATGATTTTTGTGCAATTGTAAGCTTCTGAATCTGCTCTTCTCTTGTCTTGTAATCTGTAACATATTCTTTCCAGCTAAATCCATCCTTCGCAGTTATTCTCTCTTCCAATGCTTTTTCAAACAAGTCATGAATTGCATCAACTGTATGCTCGTTTACAGACTGTGCGTCATAAGAATATTTAATCTGTATACCATCTCTAGAATATGTAACAAGAATTTCAAGTCTAGGTGCTATCTCGCTTACACTACCACTATTTATACTTTTAAGAATATTAAGTACTCTGTTATCGTCTTCATCTTCTTCAACAAATTCAATCATTATATTAAAGAATTTCAACACACTTATTCCGGCAGCGTTCATAGCATCATCAAAACCACATTGATTATATTTATAAAAAAGCGTATCTTGAACTAATAATTCCTCGTAAGATTCGCTTACCTTTTTGTTCAAATCCACCTTGCATGGCATTATCTGCATAAAACTACCACTTTTTCTCACTGCAAGCAGGGGTAATTTTGTATCACTGGCTTCACCAAAAATATGACCATATTCATGTAAAAACGCATACTCTAATTTGCACTCTTTTTTATCAATATATCTGTATATTTTTTTACATAACTCTGGATCAATTGTTTTCCTAACCGTATAAAATACTGATTCCTCTACAACATCATTATTTGAAAATGGAATTAATACTGGCTTTTCTACATCCTTAAGAGTTTTTCTCCAGTAATCAAAGCATTTATTAGTAATTTCCATATTTTCATACTCAATTTTTTCTTCATCAATTGAATACACAGAATCAGAATCCATGCGCATGTTATAAAATATAAATCTTCTTATATCAAATGGAGACATAGGCAGATTCACATACATATAAGCCTTCATAATAATCACAATTCTGTCTTCTTCCATAACAAGAACTCTGATTTTTAATGGAGCACTTTCTTCTGGATTAAAAACATCTCTCGCTTCTGCAACAGCGATATTCTTAATGCACTCCTTTTTTCTCTCTAAAGACTCTTTACGTAAATCTAGAACTGAAAAACTTGTCTGCTCCTGTTGTTCTAATATTGCACACAATGGTCTTTTTACAGATTTGTATAGATAGCGGCGTCTAAACACTTCATATTTGTTAATGAGTTCAGCATACCGTTTATTATTTGCTTGAAGAGTCACAGGTCCCCTCATAGACCAGCAGAACATTTTGTACTTTTTATTAATTCCTGCCCTTATATCACCTATGAGATTTCTCTCATCTTCTGTTAAATCTCTTCTTGTTTTTACAGGCACATCTAAATTTAATATTGTGTCCTGCGCGGTTTCTTTTGATGAATTCACGTAGCTGCTCATTGTGTTATCTCCGTAGCCTGAACTAAATTGCATATCACGTTAATTATAACACATATAAATAGTGTATATTTTATCTTAATAATATATAATATAGTAGTATTAAATGTTTGGGAGAATTATATGGCTAAAAAAGATGATAAAACAAATGTAATGCGTCTGCTTGAACAAAAGAAAATATCTTATGAAGCTGTATCTTTAGATAATGCAGATGGATTGACAGGAGAAGAAATTGCAAAAGCTCTTAACGAAGATCCAGGACAAGCTTTTAAGACTTTGGTAACTACTGGGAAAAGTGGTACCCACTACGTATTCGTAATTCCTGTAGCAAGTGAATTAAATCTTAAGCTTGCGGCCAGTGCTGTTTCAGAAAAATCTATAGAAATGCTTAAGCAAAAAGATTTATTACCGCTTACAGGATATGTACATGGCGGATGCTCACCTATCGGCATGAAGAAATTCTTCACAACAACAATAGATTCATCTGCTCTTAACTATGACGAAATATATTTCTCAGCAGGTAAAATCGGACACCAGGTTAAAGTAGCAATATCTGATATAGATAAGATAATCCGTGTGTCATATGCTGATGTTATTAATCATTAGTTTTCGGCATCAATTACCCTATTATTAAGCCATCTATTGCTGAAGAATCTCCATGTAAATATTATTGCACGTATCGTCCAATCACAGGACATACCAATCCATACCGCAATTGGTCCAACATGCATTACCCTGATTAAGAAAACACAAATAGCAACTCTTACAGTCCACATTGTAATAGTAGATGCTATCATAGAAAATTTAATATCTCCTGCTGCCCTCATTCCATACCCTGGTACAAATGATAATACCCACACAAATGGCTTTGTGAGAGTTATATAAAGCATCATATCAAATACCATATCAGATACTTCTCTTTCCATTCCTGCAATATAAGTTACCGGCCTTGTAGCCACAATCAGTATAAGACAGGATGTAATTACAACAATTTCTGCAAATGCTGTGACTTTCACAATATAATACTTTGACTGATTTATTTCCCCAGCACCTATACACTGACCTACAATTGTCATAAGACCAATTCCCATAGCCATTCCGGCAATTCCGTTTATATTTTCAAGAATTATAGTCATAGCATTAGCTGCTATCGCCGTTGTACCAAGTGTAGACACACTTGACTGAATTGCAAGCTTACCAAACTGGAACATACCATTCTCAATGCCAGATGGAATACCTACTGCCAATATCATGCCTATAAGCGCCCACTCAGGTCTTATTGATAAATAATTTTTCTGTACAATTGGTTGCTTTGGTTTTCTAAGGAACAAGAAAATAACAACCACACAAAAGACTCTCGAAATCAAAGTCGCGAGTGCTGCCCCAAATACTCCCATATGAAATACAAAAATGAATATAGCGTTACCAACTATATTTAGCACATTGGATATAACTGAAACCTTCATAGGGAATTTACTCTCACCACCAGAACGATAAAATGCCGAACCCGCATTGAATAACGCAATAAATGGATACGAGATAACAGATACGATAAAATATATAACCGATGCTTCCATTACATCTGACTCAATTTTACCAAATATAAATGATAATAACGGTCTGCAAAAAACTAAGCCTAATATAGTAAGTGCAATAGATATTACAAATACAGTTAATGTAACCTGGGATGCAACTTTATTAGCATCTTTTACCTTACCTGCACCTATGTACTGGGCACATATTATTGTTGCTCCTGTAGCCATAGCTGCAAAAATCTGAATGATGAGAACATTAATTGCATCCACCAAAGATACTGCAGATATTGCTGCACTTCCCACTCTACTTACCATCATAGTATCAGCCATACCCATAAATGAATTGAGAAACTGCTCCAGCATAACCGGAACTAGAAGTGCCCACATCTGCCTATTTGTGAACATTAATTTGCTATTTTCAATATTGTATATTTTCTTTAAATTTATCATAGTGTTACGACATAAGAGCTGTCATATACAGCCTTAAGAGAATCTACAGAATTATACTGTTCTCCTATAATAAATTCCTTAGACCATGTCATAAAATAAGCATAAGGAACTTTTGATTCTGACAAAATATTAATGTCAGGTAAATAACCAATTTCTGCCAACGCTGCAACTTTATTTTTTGTAGTCGCATTTATTAATTCTTCATATTCTTTCTTGTAGTCTGTCTTAGCATATTCTTCAAGATAAATATCTACAGAAATCACATCAACATATTCATCTCCAGGGTACCCTTCCTCAAGACGGCAGTTCCATACCCATAGGAGATTATTAAGCTCGTATGTATCCACAAATAGATGATAAACAAGCTTATATAATTCACAGGCGACCTTAGGTCCCTTTCTTCCCCACCAAAACCACTTTCCGTCTGATTCATGAAATGGTCTCCACAAAATCGGGATATCTGCTTCCTTAAATGGAACAAGTAATGCAGCTATCTTTTCAAGGTCACTATAAAATGCTTCTCTTTCTTTAGTTCCTTCTATCAGAACTTTTTCCGGATCAAAATCAGTATGCTCACTGTAGAAAGCCTTATCTCTTCCACCAAGTGGTGAAAACCAGTGAAATGAAAAAGTGATGATACCATCTGTTTCATTCCCCCATCTAAGAGCCTCTTCAAGAGTGCCACGATTCTCATACACCTCAGTAAGACAAGCTTCACTGGCATCATCATAATTAATATTCGGTGAATACGCCAATAATTCAAAACCTCTTAATTTTGGCTCTTTTCCTGTCTTTTCCTTGATATATGTGATTTCTTCCATTGGAATAGTCTGAGTATGCTGACCACTGATAATTTTATTCCCAGCCGTTTCTTCCAAATATTTAAGTAATGCTACTGCCCCTTTACTGGCATTTTTATTTACAGGTTTTTGCATTTTTCTGCCCTTTTTTGAATCTATCTTCTAATAGCGTCCTCGTAGAAAGCATCATTTAATTTTTTGTAAATCTCATCATTGCCCTCACCATGGTTATCAAGAACAACCTTAAGCTGCATTCTTCTGAACCACAAAATATATTCATATATCTTAGGATATACTCTCTGCAATACTTTTGATGCAAATGGATCACACCATATATCATTAAGAGTATCTTCGATTGTAAATATTCTCGCAAGTGGTTCCTTCGTCTTATAAGTAATCTCATATTCACCAGCAGTAACAAATCCATTCTGCATAGCTTTTACTAATGCATTATCTCCATATTCTTCTAATAAGTCCTTTTCGCTTATTTTAGGAAGTGTGACTTTTGCACTACATCCTGCTGGGATTGCAATCTTAGTATTCACAGTATTTAAGTCTGGAATATCCCAATGAATGGTATATGTTCCTGCACTTGAAGGATATGAAGCATCTACCTTTCCTAACTTATAATTGAGTTTTGGAGAAATAGTAACTCTTTTAAATCCAGGCTCATCCTCTATTGGACGAAGTCCTGCTACATATAGTCTCGCTTTTGTAACCTTCTTATCAGATAGAAAATCGCGCTCAAATACAGGATGTCTGTCAATAGACATGTTACAGGTTATCCACTTACCCTGCCATGCCTCATTCATCTTACCTGTTTCAAAAAATCCCGCATCAAAACATTGCTCTAAACCATCACTATCTTTCACACAGAGCTTCCATGTGTATCTTGTTCTTGGGTTAAGGTCTACATCAATTTTACAAGCAAGAGGGTTTAATTTTTTATATCCCGTATCAACTACCGAGTCACCGTTGGAAATAATTATTCTATAATCAGCACTGAATGGATCAAGACTTCCTGCTTCTTCTAACACCCATGAAAATACAAAATTGTCCATCTTATATCCTATAGGATTCGTCACATGATTTACTTTTGCATTTGAAATTTTCATGATCAAATCTCCTCAATTACTTCTTTAGGAAGATGACTCTTTAGGCAGTCATCAAGTTCTTTTGTATCTATAGGTTTTGTCAGATATCCATCAAAACCATTTTCTCTATATAAATCTGCAGCCCCAGATATAGCATTAGCTGTAAGAGCAATTACCTTAGTATAGCTTGAAATTATTCCATCATCTTTTCTAAGTTCTTTAAGGGTATCTATACCATTTATCCCTGGCATCATATGATCCATAAATATTAAATCATATCCACTATTCTTACATAACTCTATGCACTGTTCCCCCGATTCGCATGTAGTTACAGAACACTGATATGGTTTAAGTAATCCCTTTATGACAAGCAGGTTAGTCCTTGTGTCATCAACTGCAAGTATTCTTGCTTTTGTAGCCCTGAATGTCCAGCTCTCTTTTTTAGCTGTCTTCTCGCTTTTACTCATAACAGAACCCATAGCTTTTTCATCTAATACTTTCTGCTTAAGAATAAAGTGGAAATTAGATCCCTTGCCATATTCACTATCGAGTTCAAGCTTTGAACCCATAAGATTAAGAAGCTGTCTTGTAATAGTAACACCAAGACCTGTACCCTCGATGTTTCTGTTCTTCTCCTGATCTACACGAATAAAAGAAGAATTCATGAGCTTATCTATGTCTTCTTTTTTAATTCCAATTCCAGTATCTTTAACAGAGAAATACAGTTCTATTTCATCATTTACTATTCCTCGATTTTCAACGGTTAATGTAATACTTCCTGATGGAGTATATTTAGCGGAATTAGTAAGAATATTTGTAAGTACCTGCTTAATTCTTACTTCATCTCCAAAGTATACAGACGGAATGTTTTCATCAATGTTAAGAATAAGTTCAAGATTCTTACTAGCCATCCTGCTTCTAACCATCATGATAAGATCTCTAAGAAGTGACTTCATCTGATATTCTACACATACGATGTCCATCTTTCCTGATTCTATCTTTGAGAAATCGAGAATATCATTAACAAGTGATAGAAGTGATTTGCCCGCGTCTGCAATGTTATTTGCATAGCCTCTGACATTTTCCTCTTCCGATTCTCTGAGAATCATTTCATTCATTCCAAGAACTGCATTGATAGGCGTACGTATTTCATGAGACATATTTGCAAGAAAATCTGATTTAGCTCTTGTTGCACTTAATGCATTCTGAGTTTCCTGCTGTAATCTATCTAGAACTTTAACCTGGTCAAGAATAGCAAAGAACAATAATATAATCATTCCAGTTAAAACAAATAGTCCACCAATATCAATTTTTAACGGTGTTTTCGCACTTAATATTGTAACTATTATTTCAAAGAAACTGAAAACACTTAATCCAATAAGACCTATAAAAACATTTCTGTGATCTCGGTTTTTATTAACTACATAATCATTGAATGTTACTCCAATCATTACACCAATATACACAAGCAACATTAGGTCCACATATATAAGAGCCCTGTCATAGCTGCGAATACCTGTAATATGAAGCATCGTTAGTACAATAAAATTAATAACAATTATTGTTTCAAATATTGCAAAAATCTTGTGATGTCTGTTCTCAAGAAGCGCATCAAAATATAATAAAAATGGCAAAGCCATTGTAGTAACAAGCATAAATCCTGTTATACCATCAAAAAAATACAGCCTGAATACTATCTGAAATAATGGACTATCAAATACGATCCAAAGACAAATTGCAAATATTCCTTCTGCTAAGTAAATAAGAGGTACGTTTCTGTTGTCACGTTTTTTTATATATGCAAATATACAAATGACTGTTACTGATGCAAGAATAAGTATTATTGCCATTACAAACTGTAAAGCAAAGTTTCTGACAAGCATGAGAAAAATTCCCATTAAGTTACCAATATAGGCTGTATTTACACTTGTTCTATCATATTTTCCATTTGTAACTGTCATAGTAAGCTGCTTGTCTGCATAGACTTCATCAAGAGGCACTGGCACTATAACCGTCTTTGTTATATTACCTGGAAGATTTGATTTTGTATTATTAAAATTGTATATCTCTTCTCCATCAACAGACATAGAGAAACTCTTACCTGTATTTACAGCTAAGTACATTCCATCTTCTACATCATCAGGTAATACCGTATATAAAATTGCCATTTCATCATCATTAATATCAAGACTCATTGGCATTTTATGTGTTTCTTTAGTTCCATCCGGGTATTCTACTACCCAGTCTTCGTTATATATGTGCGCCGTTTCATGGAAAAAATCCAAATCTGGTGAAACTATTGCTCCACAAATTACGTACAAAATAATAAATGAAAAACAAAATACTATCATTGTCCGCAATATATTATCGAATCTAGTTGGGGCGTTGTTTTTTTTGTTCATATAAATTCCTGTATACCTTAATCTGTGATTGTAACTGCTCCAAATCCTGTTTCTTTAAAATGACTTTTATAGAATTCCTCCATAAGTCTTATCAGATACTGTGTATCCTTTATTCCAGCTGTTTCATAACCTGAATGCATAGCAAGCTGTGGAAGACCTATATCAACACAATTAATTGAAACCTGCGCCATTGCCAGATTCCCAAGAGTACTGCCTCCTACCTTATCTGATCTATTTGCAAAATACTGTACTGGCACGTCTGCCTTTTTAGCAAGATTCTTAGCTATGGCAATGCTTAAACCATCACTTGTATATTTCTGTCCGGCATGAGACTTTATTACAATTCCTTCGTTCATATAATTACAGTTATTTGCGTCTGTGTACTCTGGATGATTTGGATGAACTGCATGAGCATTGTCTGCGCTGAACATAAAGCTCGAAGCTACTGCCCTATGAAAATCCTCTTCGTCCTTTCCTACACACATTGAAATTCTGTGAAGTACATCATATAGGAATGTTGATGCGGCTCCCTGCTTTGTTCCTGACCCAACTTCCTCATTGTCGAAGAAAGCCGCAACGTCAATTGAATTTTTGCTTCGACTGTTTAAAAGTCCCTTCAGTATTCCATATACACACTGCTGGTCATCTAGTCTTCCTGAAGCTATAAACTCTTCGTTATATCCAAATACAGTGGCCTTTTCACGAATATATAAAAATAAATCGCTTCCTACTATCTGGTCTAGATTTATATCAAGTTCCTTTGCTATTAATTTCATTAAAGCATTTTCTTCTGTCTTTGAACCAAAAAGGGGAAGCATATCAACTTGCTTATTGTATGATGCTTTTTCATTGATATCCCTGTTCATATGAATTGCAACATTCGGTATGATCATAAGATCCCTGTCAATTGCAACCAGCCTTGATTCAATAGAGCCATTGTTATTTACAATTACACGGCCTGCTACAGATAGAGGGCGATCCATCCATGATGAACAAATCATTCCACCATACCCTTCTGTATTAAGTCTTGTGTAATACTCTCCTGTAGTTAGCTCAGCTTTTTCCTTAATTTTAAAACATGGAGAATCAGTATGCGCTGCCGCAATATTAAAACTATAATCCGACAAATCATCGCACATACGAAATGCCAAAATACTTGATCCATTTCTACATACAAAATAATCTTTTGAAGGTTTAATATCCCACTTATGACTCTCTAAAAGTTCTTCAAATCCATTTTCAAGTAACATACTTCTTACAGACTGACATGTATGATATGCCGTTGGATTGCTATCTATAAAATTTAGCATTTCTTTTATATCGTTTTGCATATTTGCCCTCCATGCGGATTACCCCATTTGAACATACTTAATTCAATTATATATCAAATAAACACCTGCTAACAATGAATTTCCCACATAAAAACATTAGGGGCAGCCTATTTTTAGACTGTCCCTAAACAAAACAAGGAGTTTCATATAAAAATTATAATTTATACAAGCTTTACTACCGAGGTATTAGCATATGTAAGCGGATCATTATGCATAAAGAATACCCTCGCATCAGATGGTGCAAATAGTGTCTCCAGTATCTCTCCATCATATGGATGCACAATGTTCGCTAAAGGTGTTCCCTCTTTGACACTATCTCCCACTTTCACAAGCGGCTCAAATATTCCTGACTTTGCTGTCTGAACAGAAATCATATCTGTATCATATACAACTACTGATTCTTTGCCACTCTCAGAATGATTGTATTTTATTATCCCTAATGAGGATAAAAATTTCATTACACTAAGCACTGACTGACCCGCAGAACTTCTATCAATTGTTGTTGTAGATGTCGTGTAAAAGCTAAAAGCCTGAGTTTCCCAAACCTGCCAGTTATAGTTAAGTGTTGCCGTATCATACGGTCTTACCTTTCTGACAACAACATATGGCATTTCAAATTTTAATGCAGTTTCAACCTTACTATAGCCTTCATCCATCATTCTTATATGTGGCATAAATTCGCCAGGCATATAAAATGAAGTAAACTGGATTCCATATTCATAATCCATTATTTCTTTGAATACGCCGTCTGCAATTCTCTGAGTAGTTTCACCAAGATCGTATCCTGGGAACATTCTGTTTATATCTGTGTTATCAATAGGCCAGAATCTTTTCTGTATGTTTATAGAATAAGGATTGCAACTTGGAATGATTAGTATTTTATGTCCTTTTGCGATTCTGCCATCTGCTTCTAACTGTTTAAATTTTTTCACAAGCAAAGAACAACAGTATAGCTGCTGCACTTCATTACCACGCATTGTACCTACAATACAGATACTCTTTTTTCCTTTTCCAAATTCATATCCTGTAACTCTTAAATCATCTCTGTAAAGACCTTTAAGTTCATAAATCACTCTCGTTTTCATTTCTCGTACGCCTCCTTACGAAGAAGTCTGCCTACTAAAGAACCTTCATCAACGATAGGATATTCTCTAATTGTAAACAGTATTCCATCTACTGGGGAAATAACATCCTCTAACACCTTTCCGCTAAGAGGATTAATTATCTGACCAATTAAATCTCCTTTTTTCAGTTTTTCCCAATGCTTAACTTTCTGTACAAATAAACCACAAGCTGCGGCATTTAAATACCATACATCTTCAGGGTCTTTTGAAATAATTGGCTTTCTAGGCTTCTTTGTTTTGCCCTGCCATATTCCAAGTTCCTTCATCAATGAAAAAATACCATCAACAAGCTGGTCTCCATACTCTTTTGTTATACGCATTCCAACACCCATTTCCACAACAAGACATGGTGTTCCTGTGCTGTTAAGACTATATGCAAATGTTGATTCAAGAACTGTACTTGCTCCGTGAATCCAGACAAAATCAACATTTGATTTTTCTGCAAATGGCACAAGTACATCTTCGTGAAGTTCATTTATTCTTATCTGTGGGATTTCTGTTAAGAAAATATTACTTGCATGAATATCTACTACAAGATCTGATCTTGAGACATCTTTTATTATTTCTGCCGCAAGATATTCAGTCATATTTCCATCTATGTTTCCAGGAAACAGTCTGTTCATATCAAGATCAAAGGCAGGAATACCTCTCGTGATAGAATCTATTCCAAGCGGATTCATGGCAGGATATATATCTACTATACCTGTCAGATTGTTTATCTCTTCTTCAATTCTTTTTCCAAGCTCATAACATACATACTGGCCTTCGAGCTCATCCCCATGTATACCAGTAACAACACTTATTCGCTTTAAACCTTTAGTTTTTCCTTCTGGCGCAATGCGTCTTTTTTTTATTGTTAGAACTTCATCAACCGGAAGCTCTACTGATGCGACTTTTTTTATCATTTTTTGTTTTCTACCCTTCGTTAACCTGTACTACAACTTTCTGAGTATGTAATCCTCCACCATGCATAATTCCACGATTTATCATACAATCCTTTGCATCTCTTCCTATACCAAGTTTTATATATTCATCGTTAATACATTTGTTATGTGTAGGATCAAAACCATACCATTTACCATCACACAAAACTTCTACCCATGCGTGGCTTTCTCCTTCACCAACAATAAAGCCCGTAACATATCTTGCAGAAATTCCTGCCCGATGTAGAAGTGATATATATATATGTGCATAGTCCTGACACACTCCATGACCTTGCCCAAATGCCTCTTCTGCAGATGTATTTACATCTGTCGACATAGGTACATACTTAAAATTATCAGACAATACATGCATAATAAATATAGCTTTTTCGTAACTATTTAACGTGCTGTCTAATATACATTTATCATCATAAAAGGCTTTTAATTTTTCTCCACACAAATTAAGTCCATGTGGATGAGAAAAGATCATATCTAAATCGTCATTAAATTCTGTTTCGTAATCACACAGACCTGTTTTAGCATCCGCTTCTATATGAAAACAAAATGATTTATGAGGATTTTCGTTAACACCATATATTTGTATGTTTTGCAATCCATCTTTACCATATGAATACTTTACTTCTGGTAAGATATTAATTTCTACATTACTTATTTTCTGCCTTAGAGAATCTATAGGAATACACTTAATAGTGAAGTTACATCTATTAACTTCCTCTGAATACTCTATAAGCATATCGTATGACAAGTGAAGCTGCTTCACAGCTATCACCCCCTTATATATCAACTAAGTATTTATAGAATTGATTCTACATTACTAACTATTTTGTAATAATCAATCTCATTTTCTTCTATTAGTTCATTTACTAGTCTTAACTTATCTTCGTCATATTTAAGACCACTCTTTTCAAGTCTTGGAATAAGTCTATGAACCTGTCTTACTAATTCTTTTCTTTCAAGTCCAAGTCTTGCATATAAATCAATACGCTCAATTCTTCTTCCCGCTTTGATAATATTTCTTATATTTTCACTATCAATCTGATCATCAACTATTCCATAAAAAGCCAATAAGTTATCATTAACTTTCTGTAGTTCAATCATAGGAGCTTTACTCTTTTCAGCCTTGCTCATTTCATAAATTGCAAGCTGAATGTAAGCTAAAGTTTCAGATCCGATACTTTCCCTTAATGTAATCGCATTATCATGCGCACGAATTAAATTGCTGATGATAGAGTCTGGATTATTGTTATCAAATGGATAATTCTTTACAAATTCAGACTTATCAGCATATATAATCGGAATATCTATGCTTTTACAAAATTCCTCATAACTGTTTTCTAAACCGTCAATTAAAACATCAAATCTTTTTGAAAATATTTTTAATGTTGTATACACTCTTTCAGTGTATCTTCCTAACCAATATAAATGATCAGCCTGTTCTACTGAGATAATACCCATGTGTCTTTAAAACCTCCACCTTGTGATGAATTTACAATAAATGAATCTGGATTTCGTGAAAATCTTGTTAGTCCGCTCTTCCACACTAATGGCTCATCCGCCATCAATACAAAGGCTCTTAAATCGGCCTTTCTAGGGACTGCTTCCTTTCCTTCAAGAATATCGATATCCTGAAAATCTATTACTTCCTGTGCAATAAATCTTCGTGGTTCATTTTCTAAAAGCTTTAGGAAATCTGCTTTCTGCTGTTTTGTCATTGTATTTCCAAATACAACACCATACCCACCTGCTTCTGCTACATCCTTTAGTACCAGATCATCAAAGTGCTCTAATACATACTTATAGTCCTCTTCATAAAATGGCAGATAGGTCGGCGCATTTTGAAGAATCGGCTCTTCGTCCAAATAATATTTGATCATCTTAGGAACGAAATAATAAATACCCTTATCGTCTGCTACACCATTACCTGGCGCATTAAGAAGGGCAACATTTCCCTTCTTAAAAACGTCGTAAATATGAGGTATTCCAATGAGAGATTCTGGGTTGAAATTCATAGGATCAAGATACTCGTCAGATATACGTCTATAAACAGCTCCGACCTGCTCGAGTTTCTGGTCTGCAGTAATAAAATACAGCTTGTCATCTTTTACAACGAGTTCCGAACCATTGACAAGGTGTGCACCTGTCTGCTCGGCTAAGAAACTATGCTCGAAATAAGCTGCATTGTATCTTCCAGGTGTAAGAATTACTGTATGACCACCTGTATTAACATTATCGAAAGTTCTTTTCAGAAGCTGTGCATAATTTCTGTTGTCTGCAATCTTAAGTTCAGAGAATGTATCTGGAGAAGAACGTCTGCATAATTCTCTTGCTATCATTGGATATGACGCTCCAGATGGTACTCTTAAATTATCCTCGAGGATATACCATTCATTATTTTTTCCTTTTACTAAATCTATTCCTGATATGTGAGAATAAATATCTTTTGGTGGTGTGACACCTTCACACTCAACCATATATCCACTTGAAGCAAAGATAAAATCTTCAGGTACTACTCCATCCTTAACTATCTGCTTCTTTGAATAAATGTCCTTTAAAAACAAATTAAGGGCAACAACTCTTTGCTTCAAACCCTTTTCGAGATATGCAAATTCCTGCTCTTCAATAACTCTTGGAATTGCATCAAATGGGAAAAGCTGTTCCTTAAATTCATTATTTTTGTATATACCAAAACGCACTCCATATCTTGCTAACAGTTCATTAACGGTATCAGTGTGCTCGAGAAGTTCTAAATGTTTCATATAATTTCCTCCAATCTAAAACATTTAGTTTTAACAACAAAAAAGGACTTATCCCACACAGGATAAGCCCCATTGCTTAACATTTTTGATTAATTCGAATGTTAAACCATAAATCATATACTTTCAATTCACTGAATATACCATTTTTATAGAACTTTAGTGTTATTACTTACACATATTAAGTATATTTTCTATGTCATCGACAGATAATTTCACGTATGCGCGCTTAAATTCATTATTGGTTCTGTATGCTTCTTTTGCCATCTCTTTTATTCTGTCATCTGTTATTCCTGCATCATAAAGTGTTAATGGCATTCCTAAAGATTTAAAGAATTCCTCTGTTTTTTCAATGCCTTCCATTGCTATGGCATACTTGTCACTTCCTGTAATTCCCCATACCTCTTTCGCATATCGTTCAAATCTGTCAACAGTATTACTTGTTAGAACAAATCTCATCCATTTAGGAGTAATAATTGCAAGACCTACACCATGTGTTATGTCGTAAAAAGCACTTACCACATGTTCTATTGGATGTACGGACCATCCACCGCCTTTACCAACTGTGAGAAGGTGATTCAATGCTACTGTACTTGACCACATTAGATTTGATCTGGCCTCATAATCTGTAGGATTGTCGATTGCAACTTTTCCATACTTTATAACAGTTCTCATTACAGCTTCACTTAGTGTATCTGTAATATATGCTTCGTCATTTGGCTGAAAATACTGCTCGAGTACATGAGACAGAATGTCTACTGTTCCTGCTGCTGTCTGCTTCTGTGGTAGTGTATATAAATAAGTCGGATCACATATCGAAAGTCTTGGATAAAGCAGAGGTGAATTAATTTCTAATTTTTCCTTAGTATCCTCATTTGTTATTACACCTCCAGAATTCATCTCAGAACCTGTCGCACAAATAGTTAAAACTACTGCTATTGGAAGTGCCTTTGTTATTTTACTTCTATCCATCATAAGATCCCATGCCGGACCATCATAGCAGGCTGCACACGCTATATGCTTACACGCATCTATTGTACTTCCACCGCCGACTGCCAGAATTACTTCTATTCCTTTTTCCTTACAGATTTTGGCACCTTCTTCTACACTTGTAAGCTTTGGATTTGGTTCAATTCCTGGCAATTCATATACTTCATATTTGTCTAGAAGACTAATGACAGTGTCGTATAACCCTGTTCTCTTAATACTGCCTCCACCATATACTAAAAGTACTTTATTGCCATATTTTGATAGTTCGTTAGGAAGACATTCTATCTGGTCCTTGCCAAATCTTATATCTGTTGGAATATTAAAAGTAAAATTGTTCATAACCGAGAATCCTCATATACTTTCTAAACAATTATTGGTGTTTCTAGCTTTATATTTTTGCCTTAAATCTGTCATATCTTAATTCATCTAAGCTTATATCTGTTGTGCCAGTTGTTATTAGCTTAGCAAGCTGATGACCTGCTGCCGGTGCAATACCAAATCCATGTCCGTGGAATGCACATGCCACATACAATCCGTCTATTTCATCAACTTTACCAAGTGCTGGTACGCCATCATATGAAGCATCCATCCAGCCAGCCCATGTTCTTACAATCTTGGCATTTGCAAGATCTGGGAAGTATTTCATAATACCTCTGCAGATACAAGGTGCTGTCTTTGAATTTGTTACTGGTGTTCCATTGTCTTTATTAAATCTTTCCATTCCTGATGAACCACCAAATACAAATGATCCGTGCTTTGTCTGATGACCGTAGAAATCTGCTTCTGCAGTTCCAAGCATCTGATCAAACATATGTGGCTGAGCTTCTGTAACTAATGCTTCAAGAAGCGACTTAACCATTGGAACATCAATACCAACTGTTGAAAGTATCTCCCTTGAATCAAGACCAGCTGCAACTAAAACGCTTTCACCTTCATACACATTATTTGGAGTAATTACCTGACGGATTTTTCCTTTGATTACACGAAGTTCCTTAACAGGTTCACCTGATATGAATGTTACGCCAAGTCTTCTTGCCATTTTGTAAAATCCAAGTGTTGTTGTAAGTGGATTTGCATGACCATCTGTAGGACACCAGCTGGCAACTGTTACCTCATGTGACAAATATGGATTAATTTGTCTAACTTCATCACCATCTATCATTCTTACATCAAGACCTACTGCTCTAGCATTATCTGCAAGCTTTGTAAGAATCTTTGCATGCTCATCATTTTTTCCAAGTCTTAAGTTACCATCCTGATGGTATTCACAATCAACTTCAAGTTCTTCTGAAAGCGTTGGCCATAAATTTTTGATTCCATACATTACAAGTGGAAGTTCTCTTACATCACGTCCTGACTGACGAACACCACCACCATTTCTTGATGATCCACCGTTTCCTATATGATCAGATCCTTCAAGGACAATAACATCCTTAACACCTGATTTTGCTAAATAATAGGCTGTAGAACAACCAATAATACCACCACCAATTATTACTACCTGAGCGTTAGTCTTCATATTCTTCGCCCTCCTTAGCCTCATTTGCAAAAATATGCATTTCTATTGGACGCATTGGAACTCTTGAAGTAGCTGGTTCTAATTCTGCTGGTGAAATTCCAAGTTCTCTTGCCACAATTCCCTTAACGAGCTTTGCACAAGTCTGTCCCTGACATAATCCCATACCAGTTCTTAGGTATCTTCTAATCTCTGTCATAGTCCACATTCCATCATGTACAGCACGTCTGATTTCTCCCTTTGTAATTTCTTCACAACGGCAGATAAGCATATCGTCATCTGGTCCTTCAACAAATGGTCCTATATCTCTTGTTCTATCATTTACAGCATTCATACTACTCTGCCTCCTTGTAAAAACGAGCCTTCATCGCATATTCCTTTGGAACTCTCATAGTTAATAAATGTGTCTTATCAAATGCCTTTGCACTCTTTACAGATACAACTGTAGCTTCGCATACTTTCTTTCCATCTCTTCCAAGTGCTATTCCTTTGTCTCCTTCACTAGGAAGTGGTAAAAATTCATATGGAAGAGTTACTGTCGCAGTGCCATCTCCACAATCCTCATCAACAAGGAAGATTGCCTGTCCTGAACAACTTGCAACACACATTCCACAGTTAATGCAATCACCATCTTCTACTACTATTGGAAGAGAAGTAATGTTACTTCCGATTGAGATACATTTCTTAACACATGCATCCTGACATGGATTACATGGTATATTCTGCGTACACTCAATTACAGGATGAATACCTTTCTTATGTGTAACACCAGGGAATCTTTCTATCTCATCATCTGATACATATCCCTTCTTTAATAAACTCTCTGATACCTCAATCCCTTCATCAGTTTTTTCAATAAGCTTTCCTCTATTAGATGGTGCAAACATACCTTGTCTTAATCCATCAAGTGCCTTATCAAGATTTTCAAGTTCTGTTCCCATTTCATCTTTCTGTATATATCCAAGGAATTCGGCTGCTGTAATTCCAGCCATTCTTCCTTCTATCATTGCTGATGATGCTTCTTCAATTCCAGATACATCTCCTGCAACAAATATACCAGGTATTGATGTGCTTCCATGTTCATCACATATAGGAACCTGTCCACCACGCTTTGGGTTATCTTCCATTTTACATCCAGCCATTTTAAGAAGCTGTGACATAGGAGAAAGTCCTACAGCAAGACAAATTGTATCTACATCAAAATGTTTTTCTGTTCCCTCAATAAACTTAAATGATGAATCAACCTCAGCGATTGTTACGCCAGTAACACATTCCTCTCCCTCAGCTTTTACAATCGTATGAGATAAATAAAATGGTACTCCTGTCCTTGCAACCTTTGCTGCGTGAACCCCGTATCCACCTACACGAGGTGCTGCATCTACTAGTGCTACAACATCACATCCGCATTGCATCAACTGAAATGAAACTACTAGTCCAACATTACCGGATCCTAGCATAAGTATTTTTTTACCAGGCTTTACTCCATGAAGGTTCATCATTGTCTGAGCAGCACCAGCACCAATCACACCCGGTAATGTCCAGCCTGGGAATGTAACCATGTTCTCTGCTGCACCAGTTGCTATAATTATTGCATCTGCTTTATAATGAGTAACCTTGTCATCTTTCTTAACCACAACCTCTTTGTCCTGATATAGTCCAATGACCGTTGAATTCAGTTCAACCTTAACTCCAAGCTTGTCTGCTTCCTCTAGTAACTGTTCACCAATTACAAAACCTCTTACTTTTGCTCTATGTTCCTTTGAACCGAAAAATTTATGTATCTGTTTAAAAAGCTGTCCGCCTGGCTTTTCATTTTCATCAAATACAATAACCTCTATTCCTCTTTTTGCCGCCTCTATTGCCGCTGAAAGACCTGAAGGACCTGCACCAACAATTATCAAATCATATCTTTTCATAATCACATTCTCCTAATGCACAATATGTTTTTATTCAAATGGTTTATCACTAACACCATACTGCGTCTTTACTTCCATTCCTTCTTTTAAAGGTGTTATACATGTTCTTACATTTGGTACACCATCAACAATCATTACACAGTCTGTACATCTTCCTATGGCACAAAAGATGCCACGTGGCTTATGCTCCTTCTGTGTGTATCTATGAACCATTAAGCCTTCTGCCTTTAATGCTGCCGCAATAGGTTCTCCTTCATAACCTTTCACTTCTTTTCCATCAAATGAAAAAGTAATTTCTTTTCCCTTTATTGTTTCTCCAAGTATTGGATGTTCTTCTATTCTTGTTCCACTCATTTTAGTTCCTCCAACTATGCTAAATCCGGCTTATCCCAGAGTCTTAATTTTGTTCCGATTCCAAGCTCTAACGCCCTTTCATAACACTTCTTTCCCCAGGCTACATCTTCAACAGGCATTCCACCTACTGAGAAAATCATTATCTGATCATCGCTTTCTCTGCCAGGTCTCTTTTCAAAAATGATGTCCCCTAAATCGTACATATCTTCCTTAGTAATAATTCCATCGTGAATCATATCTGTGAATTTCGAACCGATAATGTTATTTGCTCCAAAGCTTGGGTATGGGAACTCTTCAGCCCATGCTTCATATAACTGCGTATTATCCACGATTAATTTACATTCAGCCATTTCGCTTGAATCCATATCAAAACAGCTAAGACCTATAATCGTTGCTCCTGGCTTAATCCATTCTTTCTTTATAAATGGATAAGTACTTGGGTCCGTATTTCCTGAGTTTGCAAATGAAACAACATCTGTATCCCTTATCAGTTCTTCAACAGTATCAACTGCCCTTATTGTTGGAATATTAGGGTATTTTTCCTTTGCATATTCTATAAATGCATCTAAAGATTTCTGGCCTCTTCCTTTAACCTTTATTTCCTTTATATCTGGACAAACACAAAGAATAGCTTCAAGTGAAGTTTTTCCCATTACTCCTGGCCCACAGATTCCACAAACCGTAGAATCTTTTCTTGCCAGATACTTAGCTCCTACCCCAGGTATTGCACCTGTTCTCATGGCGCTTAATATATTTGCTGACATAAGTGCAAGAGGTGCACCTGTGTCCTTGTCATTTAACATTACAGTAAGAATAGATCTTGGAAGCCCTTTACTTCTATTTGCACTGTTACTTCCATACCACTTCATTCCCATAAGATCTATTGATCCACCAATGTATGCAGGCATCGCCATAAATCTTCTGTCATCACCCTCATCAAGTGGCATATTAGGGAACGGTGATTCTTTAGGAAATGATACTTGGCTTCCATGAGAGTTATGGTTTTCACCACCCATAACATAGTCACCAGCGTTTAAACATTTAACTACTTCTTCCATTGTCTCTATACATGCTGGCATATCCTTTACTCCAGCTTTAATCATGTCCTCTTCACTTAAGAATAAAAAATCAATTGTTGGATAGCTCATATATATCCCTCCCATAATTTCCAAATAAAAAAGCAACAGAACCGATGTAATCATCAGCCCCATTGCCTTTGCTTTTATATACTTACTTTATATCTAAAGTATTACCTAAACAATTACTCCCAGTTGCCATTTATTTACTTATTTTGTCTACTGGCTACTACTTTTTAAGTAATATATTACTCGTTATTATAATCTTAAGTCTCCGGCACCTGCTGAGTTATGCAATGAATGTTACCCCCGCCGTATACTATTTCTTTTGTTCTCACACCTACAACCTTTTTATCAGGAAAAATTTCCCTAAGTTGCGAAATAGCCAACTCATCATTTTCATCATCATATTGTGGAACAATAACTCCTCCATTTGTAATCAGAAAGTTCAAATATGATGCAATACACATCTCTCCATTCCTTCTTGGAATTGTTCCTTCAACTATATCTATTGTCTCTGCACCTTTTAATAAAACCGGTTTTGCAGTAGTGCAAACTTTATGAACCTTCAGTTTTCGTCCTTTAGCATCTCTCATATTTAATAACGCTTCATAATTAGCTTGTGCTACTCCATAGAATGGATCGTTTTCATCATCCGTATATATGCACGCAACTTCTCCAGGTCTAACAAAACACGCAACATCATCTACATGCCCATTAGTTTCATTTGGATCTATTCCGTCCTTAAGCCATAATACTTTGTCACAATTAAGATAGTTACATAGATAGTTCTCTATTTCTTCTTTACTTAGATGACTATTTCTGCCCTCTGATAATAAACACATTTCGGTTGTTAAAACTGTACCTTGACCATCTACATGAAATGAACCTCCCTCCAATATAAAATTATCAAGCCTATAACTATCTGCATCTTCCAGTTCGCAAACCTTTTCTGCCAAAGTATCATCAGCATCCCATGGAAAATACAAACCATCTACGAGACCACCCCATGCATTGAATTTCCAATCGCATGCACGCAATTTTCCTTTATCATTTATTAAAAAAGTAGGACCACAGTCTCTTACCCAGGCATCATTAGAACTCATTTCCACAACTTTAATATCCGCCGGAAGTCTATTTCTTGCATTAACAAACTGATTGCTATTTGTCAACATTGTAACCGGTGTAAATTCACTTATTGCCTTCGCGACATTTGTATAGGCCTCCTGAGCTGGCTTTGCTCCAGCCCTCCAATTATCTGTACGCTGTGGCCATATCATATATATTCTTCTTTGCGGTTCATATTCCGCAGGCATTCTGTACATGTCCTGTTTAGGTGTAGTTCCTATAATTCTATTTGCCATAATTATTCTCCATGAGTAAGTATTGTTTTGTACATTTCAGGTCTTCTATCTCTAAAGATTCCCCATTCACGACGTTCTTTCGATAACTCGTCCAAATCAAATTCATGCACCAATATTGATTCTGTACAATTATCCGCCTGCTTTACAATTTCACCATGATTATCTGCAATAAATGAGTTTCCGTAAAATGTTATTTCAGCTTCCTCATCTATTTCCCTTCCGATTCTATTCGATGCTACTACTGGCATCATATTTGCAGCGGCATGTCCTGCCATAGTATTTCTCCAATGCACAGACGAATCTTTTCCTAATGTTGGTTCTGAACCTATAGCCGTTGGATATAGCAAAATCTCTGCACCGAGTAACGCCATAGATCTTGCCGCTTCTGGGAACCACTGATCCCAGCATATACCCACACCTATCGTTGCATACTTTGTTTTCCATACCTTAAAACCTGTATCTCCAGGTGTGAAGTAAAATTTTTCAGCATACGGTAGACCATCTGGTATATGTGTTTTTCTATAAGTTCCAAGTATTAAACCATCAGCATCAATGATTGCTATCGAATTAAACTGTGTGTTTCCAACCTTCTCAAAAAAACTTATTGGTAGTACCACTTCTAACTCTTTTGCAACTTTGGAAAAATGCTTTATTGCCGGGTTTTCGTCTATTGTGGTTGCAAGCTCCATATATTCAAACTTTTGAAGCTTACAAAAATATGGTGTCTCAAAGAGCTCCTGAATAAGAATTATTTCAGCACCTTCCTTTGCCGCTTTACGTACTAGATTATCAGCTTTCATTAATGTTTCTTTCTTATCCCATGAACAACTCATTTGGGTTGCTGCAACTTTAACATGTCTCATGTTATTAACTTCCTTTCAAGCATTTAGTTAACATTTAAAGGGCAATGAATTAATTCTCATTGCCCTTCTTTATTACTTACTAAGTATTTACTTCATAAATGGCTCATTCCAGAGATTTAGACTCGTTCCTATTCCAAGTTCTAATGCTTTTTGGTAGCAATCATATCCCCATGAAAGATCTTCAAGTGGCATACCACCTATTGAACACATCACTATTTCATCCTTATTTTCTCTACCCTTTGATACACCATTTACTATATCGCAAAGGTTTGTGACTTGTTCTCTAGGGACGACTCCACTTTCCACAAGATGTACAAAATGGATTCCCATGATGACCCATTCTCTCTTGTTACCGAGCTCATCAACAGGACCTCTTGCAATAAAATTACTTAAATATTTTTTATACATTCCATAGTTGTCTACAACCATTTTAGTATTCATAAAATCATTGTACTGTCTATAAAGGAATGATCCCATAGAAAATACTGTTGCACCCTTTTTAAACCACTCAAGCTTAAATTCTTCCATGTTTTCTTTTGATACACTCATTGCCTCGCTTACAACATCTGCATCGCGGCAAGCAGATTCTAAACTATCACATATCTCTATTTCTTTTACTTGAGGATAGTTTTCAATTATGTACTCTTTCATTTCAAGAGCAGTTTTAGATGTAACAGAACTACCTCTTAACTTAATCTTCTTTATATTCGGAAGAACCTCCATGTAACACATAAGCGCACACTTATTAATTACTCCCGGTCCAATTAATGAAAGAACTTCACTATCTCTATTAGCAAGATAGATTGCTGCCATGGCAGGCATAGCTCCTGTTCTCATAGCACTTAAGAGGTTTGCAGACATTATAGCCTTTGGTGCACCTGTATCTACATCAGATAAAGTAACCATCAAGATAGATCTTGGAAGCCCCAACGCAGAGTTATGGCTATTTGAACCATAATACTTCTGACCGGCAATATGGAATCTACCGCCAAGATAAGCTGGCATAGCCATGAATCTTCTATCAGGACCATCATCCAAAGGAAAATTTTCTATGTCTGATTTCTGCGGAAAATTCATCTGTAGCCCATGCTCATCTGCTTTTGGCCCACCAAGTAAAAAATCTTTTTTACCAAATAGCGAAAGCGTGTCTCTCATTGTCTCAATACATCTTCCTGCATCAAGAACTCCTGCCTTTATCATATCTTCTTCATTAAGGTATAAAAAATCTATTTTCATATTTGCCTCTAACACGAATATTACTGTTTAAGCTTAGTCCACATTTCGTCATACTTAGCCAATACAGCTGAATCTAAATACTTAACAAATTCACCACCAGAAATAACCTCTGCAGGAACATTTTTTGCTACGTTATTCACATAATCTTCACCCATAAGCTCAAGTGCAGCGTCATTTGGACAAAGATAAGGGAAGTCCTCAATGTTCATCTTAGCGCCTTCGGCACTCATCATGAAATCAATGAAAGCATATGCATTATCTACATTTTTTGCACCCTTTGGAATTACCCAGTTATCAAGAAATACATATGCTCCTTCTGATGGATATACGATGTCAATATCTGGATTTTCATCCATTGAAAGTGCAACCTCAGCAGACCAAACCATACCTACTGTGCAATCGCCTGAAATAAGAGCTGACTTTGGTGAATCAGAATCATAAAGCTTTACATTATCCTTAAATGTAAGCAACTTATCTTGTATTTCCGCAAGCTTGGCGTCATCAGTTTCATTCATTGAATATCCCATACTTCTTGCTGTCATACCGATAATAGCTCTATAGTCATCGAGTACTACGACCTTTCCTGCAAGCGAAGCGTCAAACAAATCATCATATGATGTGATTTCTTTATCGACCTTTGATTTATTAACAGCAATACATGCTACACCACCTTCATATGGCACGCTGTACCTATTATCTGGATCATAACTTGGATTTAAATATGCACTGTTGATATTGGCGATATTTGGAAGCTTTTCCTTATCAAGCTCAATAAGTTTATCCTGTGCTACTAAGTATTCAACGGCATAATCACTTGGTAACAAAATGTCGTAAGTTCCTTCTGACTCAGATTTGAACTTTGCAAGCATATCTTCGTTTGATGAAAATGTTGAAACATTTACTTTAATTCCAGTTTCTTTTTCAAAAGCTTGAATTGCTGCATCTGAGACATACTCTGTCCACACAAATACATTTAATTCGCCATTAGATTCAGCAGACTTTGATCCACCACCACATCCAATCAGCATTGTAGCGACCATAGCCACACTCATCAGTAATCCTAATAATCTCTTTTTCATAATATTTCCTCCTTTTGTAATGTTTTCAGATATATGCGTCTCTCATCTTTTTACATATACCAGTTCATTAACAAATCATTTTTTTCTTTTTAATAAGTCACTTTGTGTCAATACTACAAAACATATTGTTCCAACAAGTATCAATGTAGAAAGAACATTTACATCTGGTGCAACACCACTCTTAACACTTTCCATAACCTTCAATGGATATGTCTTTGTCTGACCATATACAAAATAACTTATAATCACATCATCAATAGACAATGTAAATGCTAAAAGCGCACCACCCATAATACCTGGTGCTAAGACAGGAAGCGTAATATTAAAAAATGTAACCAGTCTATTTGCACCTAAATCCATACTTGCTTCTTCAATTGAATTATCATATCCCGACAATCTTGCCCTTACATTAAATATGACAAATGGCACACAAAATGTGACATGAGACAGAATCAATGTAAGCATTCCTCTAGGAATATTTACTTTTGCAAATATTGTTAGAAGCGATATACCTAATACAATTTCTGGGATTACAACAGGTATATAAAGAAGTCCATCAATAATTGACTTTCCCTTAAATTTATATTTGTACATACCAATTGCTCCAATAGAGCCAATAATTGTCGC
>JAUNIR010000016.1:0-1652 GCA_030523345.1 Lachnospiraceae bacterium | reverse complement strand
GCTAATACCGTACTAACTACAGCAATAATCATTGTATTTCCAAATGCTTCCAAAAGAGAGGTGTTACTCCACAACTTAACATACCAGTCAAGAGTGAATCCCTTCCATGACATATATGGCTTTGTTGTTGTAGCATTAAATGAATTAACAACAACAACAGATATAGGTAAAAACAAAAATATATATACTAGAGTACAAAAACCTACATTTATGAACTTTTGTGCTTTTGATTTTCCTTTTCTACTCATAAGCTATACTCCAAGGCTTTCCATATCTCCGCCCATTTTTTGATAAATCTTTACTAAAATAAGTGTTATAACAATCAATATTATTGATAGTGCTGCTCCCAGTGGCCAGTTATTTCCACTTTGGAACTGTCTTTCGATCAGGTTACCAATTACATCTGAGTTACCACCACCCAAAATATCTGAAATAAAGAAATAACCTAGACATGGGATGAAAATCATTATGCTTCCTGAAAAAATACCACTTGATGTCAACGGAAGTATTACCTCTATAAACGTTGAAACAGGTTTTGCACCTAAATCAGATGAAGCTTCCAAGAGAGATGTATCAAGCTTTTCTATAGCGGTATAGAGTGGTAATACCATAAATGGAATCAGACAGTAGACCATACCTAAAATTGTTGTTCCTCTTTTAAAAAGAAAATCAACTGGTTCACTGACTATATGTAAATTCATTAATATTCCATTAAGCCATCCGCTTGTTCCAAGAAAGTTTCTCCATCCGTATACTCTGATAAGGGAGTTAGTCCAAAATGGAATAATTACTAACATATATAAAAGTTGTTTCTTTTTGCTCTTTGTTCTTGCAATGATATAGGAAAATGGGTATCCCACTATTATGCAGATTACAGTAGTCACAAGAGCTATTATTAGTGACTGAGCATAAATCTTCAGATAATCAACATTAACAAGACGTATGTAATTATCGAAGGTAAAATCATATGTTACGTTATAGAATTCATCAAGAGAACAAAAACTCATAACTGCAACATATATTAACGGAATAGCAATCAACAAAACCATTAACAAAGTTACAGGTCCTACCGTTAATAAAGCTGGTAAAGTATTTGCTCTGAATTCATGTTTTGATTTCTTTTTTTTCACAGAATCACTTCCTCATTTATAATGTAATAATAAGTATTTTCTAACATGTGTTTTTAAGCTAACTTAATTTCATCGAGTGCCTTGAAAATCTTATAACTGTCATTATGAATTAATACTGCATCATTCACATCCCAGTACGGATATATTTTGCTTCCTATTGAAGGCAATTCCTGTCCTGCCAGTCTTTCTATCTTTAATTCGTTACCGTTAGGAAGAGAAACAATACACTTAAGTACTGAACCTACATAAACATAATCTTTAACCTGAGCCACCAGTTCAAATCCATCTACAGGTGTCTTTGAAAATCTCATTTTTTCAGGTCTTACTGATACAGTTGCATATTCCAGAATACTAAATGAGTCATCACAACCAACCTTAACTGCACCATTCTCTAAAGTGATAGTTGCAACACCATCAACAATACTTGTTACACATCCATCATATATATTTGTTTCGCCAATGAATGTAGCAACAAATCTTGTAGCTGGATGTTCATATATGTCTGTAGGAGTTGCAAGCTGG
>JAUNIR010000115.1:4118-6579 GCA_030523345.1 Lachnospiraceae bacterium | reverse complement strand
TATTTGATGCAGCAATACTTGTTACAGACTGGTCTGGAATATGCTTTGAGTATGCATATACAACAAAGAGACCTGTAATCTTCATCGATACTCCTATGAAGATTATGAATCCTGAGTATCAGAAGATTGATACAGTACCAATCAACATCATGCTTCGTAATGAAATTGGTAAATCTCTTGCAATGGATGAGGTATCATCAATTTACGATGTTGCTAAGGAAATGATTGATAATAAAGACAAGTATTATAACAAGATTTGTGACTTCACAAATGAATATGTATACAATCTTGGAAATAGTGCTGAAGTGTCAGCAAAGTATATAATTGGTCAGCTTCAGAAGAAGGCGAAGGAAAGGAAACAAGGATAATTAATTTAATCCAAGTCTATCAATAATCTGCTGTGCGAACTTATCGTATTGCAGATTATTTTTTGCATAATCATACATTTTCTGCTTATAATCAGAATCTTTTCTAATATTCAAATACCATTCAATAATAGTATTCAAATCAATATCATAGGTATCATTACTTATAACATAATGATAAGGGAATGGTGCTGGAAAGCTTAGGTCTTTACAACTTGAGAAAAAAGGAAGACCAATAGCACAGTAATCTTTTGTTTTTAAAGATGTGTCAAGTGTTCTATGTGGTTCGTTGTATGTAAGAATTCCGACTCCAATATGCATAGAACCCCCTAATCCAATTACTTCAGATAAAGTTTTTTCTGATAAAAAGTTGATACTATTGTTCAAGCCAAGAATTGTTGCTTGTTCTTTAATGAATCTGTATGATGGAGTATCCTTTGATACAATAGTCAACTCTATTCTGTAGGGACCTGAGTAAGATTTAATTGATGTAAGTAATCTTTCAAGACAATGGCTTGGTGCCAGATTGGAGGATACAAATAGTTTAATTGTGTTTTCAAATGGTGGTACATCAGTTACATAGTATTCTTCAATATCAATACTGTTTAAGAATGGCAACCAGTTGTTAGGAACATTAACATTGTCGCATAATACAACGGGAATTAATGTAAAATACTTTTTTGATAGATTAAAACAGAATAATTCAATAGTATTTCGAATAGAAAGCTTAATATCCCAAGCTTTATCAATAGGGAATGTTGGTATCTCGTATACTATTGGAACAACTTTAGATACTTTTTTAAAATATGGAGTCGCAAAAGCTATCTTTAACATCAGTCTTCGAATATAAATAAAGTCATACTTTTCATTAATACAGTAATTAAATAGAAAACTAAATGCAGAAAAATAGTCTCTTTCATCGTGAGATAATACTAGAGCAATGCCATCATCTGTTGATTCATATATACATACAGAAATAACATTTCCATTTTTTTCAAAATACCCCACGCGTGTAGTATACCCAAGCTTCCTAAAACACTTGAGCTGCATTTCGGTTTTGTTTTTATACATATGATACCACAGATTAATTGATAATACTTTTTTAGCCATCGTTTTTCCTTCAATAATGATCTATATATAAATTATACATTTGTTGAGTGTTATTTTCAATTATGATAAAATCATAGAGAAATATAGAGAGGATTTAGTACACATAGTTTTGAAAAAGATAGTTATATTGTTAGATGAATGGAAAAATAATAAAAACTTTATTTTTAATGAATTGGATGATTTACAGAAATATTTTGAAATAGTAATAGTTCATAATGATAGTAAAATAGAGTGCGAAGATTGTAATAGCAACATTAAATTTGTCTCATATGATGTAAATAAAAAGCGAAGATTAGTAAAATCGGTTTTAAATTGTATATTTGATATTGAGGTATATAGAGAAATACTAAATATGTATAATTCTGAAGAGGCGAGTTATTTAGCAAAAATTGTTGAGATAATCAAATTTTATATAAAAGCAGAATTATTTTATTATTTTTTAAAATCCGAAGGACTTATAATTAACGATGAAAATATGGTATATTATTCGTATTGGAATTTTTACAAATGTTATGCCATAACAAAGCACAAGAATGAAATAATTAAATAGAAAATCATATCACGAATACATGGGTATGATTTATATAAATATAGAATTCCATCAGGATATCAACCATTTAAAAAGAGTATGGATGACAAACTGGATAAATTATTCTTTATCTCTGAGTACGGAAAAGACTATTATCATAAAACATATCACATTATTGCTGGGGAAAAGCATGATTTAAGAAAATTGGGTACATGCAATCCCTTTGGAATTGGCTACTATTGCAAATCAAATATAATAAATATTGTTTCATGCTCAAGAATAATTGAATTAAAGAGAATAGATTTAATTATAAAGGCATTATCAATGATTGAGGACATAACAATAGATTGGAAACATTTCGGTGATGGTCCATTATTAGATGATATGAAAGAATTGGCCATACAATTATTGAGTAAAAAACACAATATCTCGTATGATTTCAAGGGATATACTTTGA
>JAUNIR010000115.1:0-4108 GCA_030523345.1 Lachnospiraceae bacterium | reverse complement strand
TATATAGTTATTATTTTGAAAATAGTATAGATGCATTTATTTTAACATCCAATACTGAAGGAAATCCAGTATCTGTTATAGAGGCAATGTCTTTTGGAATACCAATAATATCAACAAATATCTGTAATATGCCAAATCTCGTCAGTGATAATGGATTATTAATTTCAGAAAATCCTGATCCGTATGAGCTATCAGATGCAATCACGAGACTATCTAGAATGTCTAAAGATGATGTATCAAAAATGAGAATAGCGTCAAGAAATAGATGGGAAAAAGAATATAAAGCAGAGAATAATTGTCGGGAATTTGCCATGGAGTTGAATGGATTATGACATTAAAAATAGATACGTATCAAATACGAAAAAAACTAAAAAGAAAAATAAATGTATTCAAAACAATTAATATCATAAATGAAATTGATAAGAAAATAGCTTTAGTTGGTAATGATTATGAGACGCTATTCATAGAATCGAAGATTAGTAGAAAAGAAAATTATTGGGGAAGAGTTGATTTATACAATTCAGGAAATGGAAAAAAAATCACAGATTTCTTATATGAGAATATAAAAGATTTTGTAGTTGTTATATCAGAAGAAAAACTATTGCGTAAATATGAGGGTCAATTAATAGAAATAGGATTTGGTCTTGATCAGATAATTAGTGTAGAATATGAAGGATTAGCAGGTAGATTGAATTCATATGATGCATTAGTTGGATACACCACAAAATCCAATAATGGAATGGATGGATATACTATATTTGGAGAGGTAGATGAATCAATAGCCAATGCTTTTACTGTGTTAACATTAGGTGGTTCAACAACTGATCCTTCCACTGGAAATATAATAAGCTGGTCAGAATTTTTGTACAAAGATTTAGTTAAAATCAACAAAAATGTTAGAGTTGTTTGTGCTGGTGTAAACTCACAGGTAGTTAGTCAGGAATTGATGAAATTAATAAGGGATGGATATCTTTTTAATCCTGATATTGTTATTAGTTATAGTGGGGTAAACGATTTTTCAGAGTATTATCATGATGAAAGAAATCCCTTTGTATTAAGCTACAACAGGAGAATCTTTAAAAGAATAGCAGATAGGGGCATTTTAGATTCAAAGGATGTATTACAAAAAGGAATAGTAAGAAATATTTTTTATGGAGTGAGTCCAGATAGAGTTATTTCAAGAGGTGAACATTGGGTTCGTTGTGAAAAGCTAATGAAATCAGTAAGTGAAACCTATGGTGCTGATTTTATTGGGATTCTTCAGCCACAGAATTTTAATATGGAAGATGATTTGAGGGTGATTACACGTAATAAGTATTATCCAAAAGCAATAGAATTGGTAAAAGAAGAAGATCAGGATTGGTTGCTAGATTTTACGGATATTTTTAATGACATAAATAATGTCTTTTATGATAATTGTCATGTATATGAACATGGAAACAGAATTATAGAGAAAAAAATATTACCATATGTAATTAATAGTATGAGACATAAAGGAGCAAGATGATAGTATTAGGAATTTCAGCATTATATCATGATTCTGCAGCTGCGATTGTTAAAGATAATGAAATTATCGCAGCTGCTCAGGAAGAAAGATTTACAAGAAAAAAGCATGATAATAGTATTCCGGTGAATGCTATAAATTATTGCTTAAGAACTGCGGGAATAACCATGATGGATGTGGACGATGTAGTGTATTACGACAATCCATTGTTAACTCTTGATAGATTTATTCATAGCGTTTCTTCGCTGGGGAGCGATTCAAAATATTTAGTGGAGAATAAATTTGAAGGACTAATTCGTTCTAGATTATATGTAGATAAATTGATTAGAAATGAATTCGGTATAATTGGTAAAAATGATACCCTGAATGTGTGTGAGCACCATGTCTCACATGCGGCATCCGCGTTTTATCCTTCTCCGTTTGAAAGTGCTGCAATACTTACTATAGATGGTGTGGGCGAATGGGCAACAACAACAATCGGACATGGCAAAGGAAATGATATTGAAATAATAGAAGAAATAGATTATCCTCATTCGCTCGGATTATTGTATAGTGCTTTCACGTCATTCTGTGGTTTTAAGGTAAATTCTGGCGATTATAAATTTATGGGATTGGCACCATATGGTGAATCAAAATACTATAACTTAATTAAAGATAATATTATTGATATAAAAGATGACGGTTCATACAGATTAAATCTTGATTTTTTTGATTTTCATAAAGGACCAAAGATGACCAATCAAAGAATGGCTGAATTGTTCGATGGACCTGCAAGAGAACAGGAATCAAAGATTACAAAGCGTGAAATGGATATAGCTGCTTCCGTCCAAAAAATCACCGAGGAAATAGTTGAGAATCTAGCAAAACATGCTCTTGAAATAACAGGTGAAAATAACCTCGTTATGGCAGGAGGAGTTGCACTCAATTGTGTCGCAAATGGAAAATTGATAAAGAACGGTATCGTAAAGAATATTTGGGTTCAACCTGCGGCTGGAGATGCGGGTTGCGCATTGGGGTGTGCATTATATTCCATATATGGTAATAACAAGGTGGATCGAGTTGTTAATAATTCTGATTCACAAAAAGGATCATATCTAGGACCAAATTTTTCAGATAATGAGATAAAGAAGTATCTTGAAGAGAGTGGATATATTTATCATGAATATAATGATAAGCAAAGTTTGTATTTCGACACCGCAAAAATGATGGTAGAGGATAAGGTAATTGGATGGTCCCAGGGAAGAATGGAATATGGCCCAAGAGCTCTTGGAAATCGTAGCATTATTGGGAATCCTATGAGTAAAAAAATGCAGTCGGTTCTTAATTTAAAGATAAAATATAGAGAGTCATTTAGGCCATTCGCCCCATCAGTATTAAAAGAAAAGTGTAAGGATTATTTTGAACTTGATATAGAGAGTCCATATATGCTTTTATGTGCTGATGTACAGAAAAATAGAAGGTGTGAATTTGATAAGGATTATTTGATGAGTAAATATAGTGAAGATATGCTTCCTATAGTGAATATTGCCCGATCTGATATTCCGGCTGTAACACATGTGGATTATAGTGCAAGAATACAAACTGTGTCAGATGATACAAATCCTGAGTATTATGGACTAATTCGTGCTTTTGAAGAATTATCTGGTTGTGGGGTTGTAATAAATACTTCTTTTAATGTCCGGGGAGAACCTATTGTTTGTACACCTAATGATGCATATAAGTGTTTTATGAGGACTGAAATGGATGTTCTTGTTCTAGGTAATTATATGTTATTAAAGGAGGAACAACCGGTATATCATGATAAGTCAGATTGGAGAACAGAGTATGCTCTTGACTAAAGAAATTGAAAGTATATATAGTATTGCATCAAATGATGAATGGGAATTTTTTCCTCAAATTGACAAAGAAAAATTGACATATTATAAGAGTTATGATTCAAGTAAACATTTAAGATATATTCTCATAGATTACAACTCAGATTTTAATTATTTTCGTAATAAATTGGCTGAATTGTGGGACGGAGACAAAATAGAACGGTATAAAGGAGATATTTTGTCTGCTGTGTATAAGTGTAAAGATAGCGAAGAAAGTCTTTTGGAAGCAATAGATTTATTTAATTATATGATGTAGTTGAATGAGGAATATTTAAAAGAATATGAGTAGTGTGATTGTTGTAAGTTCGCTATATAATCTTATGCAAGCTATACAAATTAGAAATACGATTTTAAAAGATGAAAGTGTAGATTTAGTTCTATGTAGCTCTCAGGATAAAATAGAACAGATATACAATAATGGATATTTGGAACATGTGTTTTGTAATGTTTATTTATTGAAAAAAACACACTATTATATGTCATATAATAGGATTGAAAAGATTATTTCATTTATTTCCCCAGCATATGAACTAAAACGAATGCTTAATACTAGGATTATTCCGCGATGGAATAAAGTATACATGTGGAATCCTGTAGGATTTACGTATTTTTATTATAGATATAATAAAATTCGACATTTATCGTGTCATTATTATCTTTATGCAGATTCAGCAGGAGGATATGAAAAATCAAAGGTAGATATTAACAGTCCCTATCATAGTAAAGTATT
>JAUNIR010000114.1 GCA_030523345.1 Lachnospiraceae bacterium | reverse complement strand
ATGCCTGGATATGTGCCTGTCCACGTTCAACGTTTTTCTTGACACGTTTCTTTGTAACTTTCTTAACGTTCTTTGCCATAATAAAACTAACCTACTTTCCTAACTAAATTACTTCTTCTTGTTTGCAACTGTTCTCTTAGGACCCTTACGAGTTCTAGCATTTGTCTTTGTCTTCTGACCACGAACTGGAAGACCTTTACGATGACGAATACCTCTGTAGCATCCGATTTCCTGAAGTCTCTTGATGTTCATAGCAACTTCTCTACGAAGATCACCTTCTACCATGTAATCTGCATCGATTACTTCTGCAATCTTCTTAACTTCATCATCTGTAAGATCTCTACAACGTGTATCAGGATTAACGCCTGACTTCTCAAGAATGATTGTTGCAGTCTTTCTGCCGATACCGTATACATATGTAAGTCCGATCTCGACACGCTTGTCTCTAGGTAAATCAACACCTGAAATACGAGCCATAATTTTCCTCTCTTTCTTGCCTCTTTTGGCATGTCGGTTACTAATTGAATGGGTCACCCTCAAGGAGTGCCGCCCCTTATAGATGTCATCCATAACCGCCGGATGAACTAGGGGTTTGTCCGCTTTCGCGGGATCAATCGTAGACAGGCTCGTGTGAGACACTATCTATGATTACGTCAGAATTATTAACCCTGCACCTGTTTGTGCTTAGGATTTTCACAGATAATTCTGATCTTTCCTTTTCTTCTGATTACCTTGCACTTTTCGCACATAGGCTTTACTGATGATCTTACTTTCATGGTAAAATACCTCCTTTCTGAAAAAAGACCGAGTTTTATTATATTACGAAATTTCGTAAATAGCAACAAAAATATTTACTAAATTTCGTTAATATTTCTGATTTTTAATCTCTTATTTATCTCTCCAAACGATTCTGCCTTTAGAAAGATCATAAGGACTCATTTCTAATGTTACTTTATCTCCTGGAAGAATTCTGATGTAGTTCATACGAAGCTTACCACTGATATGTGCTAATACTTCATGATCATTTTCAAGCTTTACTCTGAATGTAGCATTTGGAAGTTTTTCAATTACTGTTCCTTCAAGTTCGATTACGTCAGATTTTGACATTAAAATTTCTCCTTTGTATATAAATCAATTAAAAATTACCTAATGTTAATATTTCAGGTTCTCCTTCAGTTATAAGAACTGTATTTTCATAGTGAGCTGATGGTGATCCATCTGCTGACACTACTGTCCAGTCATCATCTAACCACTCGACGTCCCATGTTCCAAGGTTAATCATTGGTTCGATGGCAAGTGTCATACCTGGACGAAGGAGTAATCCTTTTCTTCTTTGTCTAAAATTCGGAATCTGTGGATCTTCATGAAGCTTTGTGCCAATACCATGTCCTACAAGAGCTTCTACAATTCCGTACCCAAACTGCGAAATATAATCATCAATTGCATTCGAGATATCGTATAAATGATTTCCTGCTTTTGCAAATTTGATTCCTTCGAAGAAAGACTGTTTTGTTCTTTCTACTAATAACTTTACTTCTTCTGATACATTCCCTACAAAATGTGTTCTTGCAGCATCTGAATGATATCCTTTATATATAAGTCCTGCATCAAGACTTACAATATCGCCATCTTTAAGTATTACCTCTTTCTTTGGAATACCATGTACGACTTCATCATTGACTGATGTACAAATCGAAGCAGGATATCCATTATAATTAAGGAAATTTGGAATACCTCCCTGCTCTCTAATTAATCTTTCGCCAATTCTATTTATTTCATATGTAGAAATACCTGGCTTTATATGATTTCCGAGCTCATTATGTACATATTCGAGTCTTTTGCATGACTCCCGCATGAGTTCTATTTCTCTAGCTGATTTAATTGTTACACCCATGAATGCCTCCAATTAACTATGTACTTAATACTTATTTATTATCCTAAAATTGCAACGATATCAGCAAATACATCGTTCATATCCTTTGTACCGTCAACTTCTTTTAAGATACCTTTTGCACTATAGTAATCAATAAGTGGCTGTGTCTGCTCATGATATGTAGCAAGTCTAGCTTTAACTGTTTCTTCCTTATCATCATCTCTTACGATAAGAGCCTCACCACATGCATCACAAATGCCCTCTTTCTTAGGTGGTACATTTACGATGTGATATGTAGCTCCACACTTTACGCAAGCACGTCTACCTGACATTCTTCTAATGATATTTTCATCTGGAACATCAACGTTGATTGCATAATCAATCTTCTCTGAAAGCTTTGTTACTGCCTCATCTAATACTTCTGCCTGAGGAATTGTTCTTGGGAATCCATCGAGAACATATCCATTCTTACAATCATCCTTAGCAACTCTATCAAGAAGAATTTTAACTGTTAATTCGTCTGGAACAAGCTGGCCCTTATCCATATATGACTTAGCTTCCATTCCAAGAGCTGTGCCTTCCTTAATATTAGCTCTGAAAATATCTCCTGTTGAAACATGTGGAATGTTATACTTAGCAGCAATCTGCTTAGCCTGTGTTCCCTTACCTGCACCTGGTGCACCAAGCATAATAATCTTCATAATTTTCTCCTCTAAACATTATAAAAAATTAATAATTTTGTTATATTGTATCATTGACTAGTTAAGTCAAATGTTCGTTTTCTTCTTTATTTTAGGGCTTTTTCTATAATCTAATTATATTTTCCCTATTTAACAGTTTATAGGCAAGGTCCCTTGAGACCTTGCCCTAAAAACTGTACTAAGTATTACTACTCAGATAAAAATCCTTTATAGTTACGTACAAGCATCTGTGACTCTACCTGCTTAAGTGTCTCAAGGATTACACTTACAACGATGATAAGTGATGTTCCACCAAATGAAACGCTTGCGCCAAATAAACCATTACATACGATTGGTACTAAAGCAACAATTAAAAGTCCGATTGCACCAATGAAGATGATGTAATTAAGAATCTTTGTAAGATACTCGCTTGTTGGCTTACCAGGTCTGATACCTGGGATAAAACCACCCTGCTTCTTCATGTTATCAGCTATTTCAATTGGATTGAAAGTAATTGATGTATAGAAGTAAGCAAAGAATATAACTAATACAATGTAGATCAAAGCTCCGATTGTTGGGAACAAATCAGCTGGCTTAAACCAGTGTGATGAGCTCATGACCTGAATAAACTTTGCAAATCCCTGTGATCTTACCTGGAAAAATGATGAAATCACAATTGGTAACTGCATAATTGATGATGCAAAGATAATTGGAATAACACCAGCTGTATTAACCTTTAAAGGTATATTTGATGACTGGCCACCATAAGTCTTACGACCCTGGATTTTCTTTGCATAACTAACTGGGATTCTTCTCTCTCCACCGTTAAGAATAACAGTTAAGATAATTGTTCCAAGTACAATAGCTATCATAATTACGAATGCTAAAGCGCCTGTTGCAAAAGATTTTCCCTTTACGAACTGCTCAAACAATGATGTGAAATCCTGTGGCATGCTCGCAACAATATTAATAGTAAGTACTATTGAAATACCGTTTCCAATACCATTTTCTGTAATCTGCTCACCAATCCACATAAGGAATGCTGAACCAGCTGTTAAAGCTGTAATAACTGTGATTACGTTAAGTGCATTGTACTCCTGTAATAATCCCTGACGACCAAATCCGATTGCCATTGCTGTTGACTCGAATAAAGCAAGTCCAACAGTCACATAACGTGTGATTGATGCAATCTTCTTTCTTCCGTCTTCTCCATCCTTCTGCATCTCTTCAAGCTTTGGAATTGCTATAGTTAAAAGCTGCATAATAATTGATGAAGTAATATATGGTGTAATATTCAGTGCGAAAATTGACATGTTTTCGAATGATCCACCAGTGAACGCATTTAAGAATCCAGAGAAATCTCCGTTCTGCTTAGCGAACCACTGTGCAAAATATCCTCTGTCAGTACCTGGCACTGGAAGCTGAGAACCAAGTCTTACAACTACAAGCATTAATAATGTAAATAATACTTTGTTTCTAATGTCCTTGATTCTAAAAGCATTCTTTACTGTTTCAAGCATTAGATCACCTCTGCTTTTCCACCAAGAGCTTCAATCTTTTCAACTGCTGATGCTGAGAAAGCATTAGCCTGAACTGTAAGCTTCTTAGTTAACTCTCCATTTCCTAAGATCTTTACGCCATCCTTTTCGTTCTTGATTACGCCTGACTCTAAAAGTGCTGCGATATCAACTGTAGCGCCATCTTCAAATTTCTCCAATGCTGAAACATTGATTGCAACGATATCCTTTGTGTTTCTGTTTAAGAAACCACGCTTAGGAATACGTCTGTATAAAGGCATCTGTCCACCTTCGAAACCGATTCTTGGTGCACCTGAACGTGCCTTCTGACCTTTGTGTCCCTTACCGGCTGTCTTACCATTTCCTGAGCCGTGTCCGCGACCTCTTCTAAAATTATCACTGTGCTTTGAGCCCTCAGCTGGCTGTAAATTTGATAATTCCATTTTGTGGCTCCTCCTATGCTTCTTCTACCTTAACTAAGTGACGAACCTGCTGTACCATACCTCTTGTAGCGGCATTGTCAGGAAGTTCTACTGTCTTATTAAGCTTCTTAAGTCCAAGAGCTGCAACTGTAGCTCTATGCTTTGGAATAGCACCAATAGTTGACTTAACAAGTGTTACTTTAATCTTCTTATCTGCCATTTCTAAGTCCTCCTACTAGTTTGCTAACTCTTCTACAGACTTACCACGAAGACGAGCTACTTCTTCTGGGGACTTAAGCTGCTTAAGAGCCTCAAGTGTAGCAAGTACTACGTTCTGCTTGTTGTTAGAGCCAAGAGACTTTGTACGGATGTTTTTGATACCAGCCATTTCACAAACGATACGAGCTGGACCACCAGCGATGATACCTGTACCTTCTGGAGCTCTCTTTAAAAGAACATTTGCTCCTCCAAATTTTCCGATAAAGTCATGTGTAATACTCTTATTGTCATCAAGTGTAATCTCGATAAGGTTCTTGCAAGCATCCTCTTTACCCTTACGAATTGCTTCAGGTACTTCAGTAGCTTTTCCTAAACCTACACCAACATGTCCATTAGCATCGCCTACAACCACGAGAGCTGTAAAACGCATGTGACGTCCACCTTTAACAACCTTAGTTACACGCTTGATAGCTACAGTCTTTTCTGTTAACTCTAAGCTTGTAGGATCTATAATTGTACGCTTCATGTGTTCTCTCCCTTCTTAAAACTCAAGGCCAGCTTCTCTAGCTGCCTCGGCTAATGCCTGAACCTTACCCTGATAAATAAAGCCGCCTCTGTCAAATACAACAGTGTTGATTCCCTTATCCATAGCCTTCTTAGCAATTACCTTACCAAGTAAAGCTGCTGCTTCAACATTATTTGTCTTTGTGAGTTCAGCCTTAACATCCTTATCAAGTGTTGAAGCTGCAACGATTGTATTACCAGCCACATCATCAATGACCTGTGCATACATATGATTGTTACTTCTGAAAACAGAAAGGCGTGGTCTCTCAGCTGTACCAGCAAAACGGTTACGCATTCTGTTGTGTTTCTTAACTCTGATTTCTGATCTTGATTTCTTACTAACCATTTTTCACACGCTCCTTTCTTACTTCTTACCAGTCTTACCAACTTTACGTCTGATAACTTCATCAGCATACTTGATACCTTTACCCTTGTATGGCTCAGGTCTTCTCTTGTCTCTGATTTCAGCTGCGTACTGGCCGACCTTTTCTTTATCAATACCCTTAACAGTAATCTTGTTCTGTCCGTCAAGAACAGTTTCGATACCTTCAGGATCTTCCATTTCTACTGGATGTGAGTAACCTAAGTTAAGTGTAAGCTTCTTACCCTGCTTAGCTGCTCTGTAACCAACACCGTTGATTTCAAGAACTTTCTCGTATCCATTTGTAACACCGATTATCATGTTATTGATAAGTGTTCTTGTAAGTCCGTGGAAAGACTTATTTCTCTTTGAATCGTTAGGACGATTAACTACTACTTCAGCGCCCTCAACTTTGATTTCCATATCAGGTACCATTACTCTTTCAAGTGTACCCTTAGGACCTTTTACAGTCACTTTATTATTTTCTGCTACTTCTACAGTAACACCTGCAGGAATAGCGATTGGCATTCTTCCTATACGTGACATGCCCGTACCTCCTATTATATTCTTGTTAATTGGTTATATTTCTAATAACATCTCCGAATCGTTTCGTGCATTGCACTACTGCGTCTCGAACTACCATACGAACGCGATTACTTCTCCGCCAAGACCAGCTTTTCTAGCTTCCTTGTCTGTAACAACGCCATTTGTTGTAGAGATGATAGCTACACCAAGTCCACCAAGAACCTTAGGAAGTTCGTTCTTACCAGCATATACTCTAAGACCTGGCTTTGAAATTCTCTTAAGTCCTGAGATGATCTTCTCATCCTTATCTACACCATACTTAAGTGAGATGCGGATATCCTTGAAGTTACCGTTATCAACTACATCATATTTCTTAATGTAACCTTCCTTCAAAAGGATTTCAGCTATAGCAAGCTTCA
>JAUNIR010000113.1 GCA_030523345.1 Lachnospiraceae bacterium | reverse complement strand
ATTAGTTGATAGATCTGGCTTTAAGCCAACTCAAGTATTTAAAAGTCCATGGCATGAATTGAAATCATATTGCAGATATTGTGGAAATCAGTATTGTCAATGTGATGGTCTACTATACGTTAAGGAGAATAATTTAGATGAAAAAATATAGAATGGGATTAAGTAAAAAAGTATTATTAAATATTATTTTACTTAGTATTTCTCTGTGTGTGGCAACATGCCTTGTTGGTTATTATCAATACAAAAATACAATTACAAGACTATATAATGAAAATGGTTATTCTGTTGGAGATATTATCCTTAATAACATTGACTCTGAAGAAATAACATATTATACAACAAACTGGGAAACCAATGACTATTATGAGCGATTGTGCAATTATCTAGATGGTGTTTTAATTGCATCTAATGCGAAATATATATATATAGTTGTTCCTGAACAAACAGGCGTTATGAGATATGTATATGATTCATCTGGCATGGAGTTTGGAAGTTATGATCCAATATCCAGCTATCTTGATGTGGCCATGAATGCATATAATAATGGGGAAAGAGTAAAAAACAACTATATTGTTAGAAAAAGCCCTAAATATGGATATTTAACATCATCTATTCTTCCAATAAAAAATAAGAGTGGAAATACAGTTGCACTTCTTTTTGTTGATATTGCAATGGAAGTTATAGAATCTACATTGCGAATGTTTATTATAAGAACAATTCTTATATCATTAATATTTATGGCTATTAGTTGTTTATTTAGTTATTTTTATATGAATAGAACACTTATTAATCCGCTACATTTAATCGAAAAATGTTTAACAAAATTTGCTAATAACAATGCCACAATTACTGATGAACTAAATGACATTGTATCTGCTGATGAACTTGAAAATCTATCTAGCACAATTTATTCGATGGAACAAACAGTAGTTCAATATATTAATCAGGTCACAAGTATTACAGCAGAAAAAGAAAGAATTGGTGCAGAATTAAATGTTGCAACACAGATTCAGGCAGATATGTTACCAAGTATATTTCCGCCTTTTCCTGATAGGAATGAATTCGACATATTTGCGGCAATGACACCTGCAAAAGAGGTAGGTGGTGATTTTTATGATTTCTTTATGATTGACGATTCCCATATAGGTATCGTAATGGCAGATGTTTCAGGAAAAGGTGTTCCTGCAGCCTTATTTATGGTTATTTCTAAAACTCTTATTAAAACAAAATGTCAAATGAATACAGAAAGTTTATCTCCTGCAGAAATATTGGCTACTGTAAATAAACAACTTTGCGAAAATAATAAAGCGGAAATGTTTGTAACAGTTTGGCTTGGAATACTAAACATAAATACTGGTTTGATCAAGGCTGCTAATGCAGGTCATGAATTTCCTGCGATAAAACATAATGGAAGATATGAATTATTAAAAGATAAACATGGATTCGTACTTGCAGGAATGGAAAATCTTAAATATAAAGATTATGAAATTCAATTACAACCGGGAGATGGATTGTTTATTTATACGGATGGGGTTACTGAGGCTACAAATTCTAAAAATGAGCTATTTGGGACAAATAGAATGCTTAATGCAATAAATAAAGATCCAAATGTAGGTTGTAAAGACATTTTATTCAATGTTCAAAGTACAATTGACGAATTTGTAAAAGATTCTCCACAATTTGATGATATTACAATGCTTTGTCTTGAATACTACGGAAATACTAAAAATGAACAGGAAATAACAGTATCAGCAGTTATTGAGAATCAAAAGATAGTTACAGAATTTATAGATAATTATCTTGAAAAAATAGACTGTCCATTAAAGATACAGATGAAAATAGATATTGCAATAGATGAATTGTTTTCTAATATTGCATTTTATGCATATGATGGTAAAGAAGGGGATATTACCGTTAAAATCAACAAAATACCAGATTGTGATTCTGTAGAAATAACTTTTATAGATAGTGGAAAAGCATATAATCCATTAGAAAAAGAAGATCCAGATGTTACACTATCTGCAGAAGAAAGAAAAATTGGTGGACTTGGAATATTTATAGTCAAGAAAAATATGGATGCAATTAGTTATAACTATATTAATAATCAAAATGTTTTAACTATAAGAAAAAATCTATTTTAACAATATATTTATCTTGACTTTACATAAGATGTTTTGTAATATATATGAGTATGCCGCTTAGTGGGGTTTAAGTTGTGTTGCTAAAAACACACACCGAAGCTAGCGAGTAATTTATATAGGAGGTAGGCTATGTACGCAATTATTGCAACTGGCGGAAAGCAGTATAAGGTTTCTGAAGGCGATGTTATCTCAGTTGAGAAGCTTGGTCTTGAAGAAGGTGCTACTGTAACTTTTGATGAAGTTTTGGCCGTTTCAGGTGATAAGCTCTTAGTAGGCGATGATGTTAAGTCAGCATCAGTTAAGGCTACTGTTGTAGAGAATGGTCGTGGTAAAAAGGTCATTGTTTACAAGTATAAGAGAAAGAGCGGATATCATAAGAAAAACGGACACAGACAAGCATACACTAAAGTCAAGATTGATGCTATTAATGCTTAGTTTGTAAATATGATCAAAGCACAAGTGTCTTTAAAAGATAATAATTACTATAGTTTTTCATGTACAGGACATGCAGGATATGGTTACAAAGGTAATGATGTTATTTGTGCAGCTGTATCTGTGTTAGTTATTAATACAGCAAATTCTATTGAAAAACTCACAGAATGTAATTTTAAATCATATAATGACGGTGATAAAATCAGATATGAATTTAATTCGATTCCTGATGAGAAAGCCAAATTATTGATGGATGCTTTAGTGCTAGGACTAAAAGAAATTCAAAAAGAGTACGGTAAGAAGTATTTAGAATTAGTTATTTCGTAAAAACACAGGAGGTAATTACAATGTTAAGAATGGACCTTCAGTTTTTTGCTCATAAGAAGGGTGTAGGATCAACAAAGAATGGTCGTGACTCTGAATCTAAGAGACTTGGAGCAAAAAGAGCAGATGGACAGTTTGTTAAGGCTGGAAATATTCTTTACAGACAGCGTGGTACTAAAATTCACCCAGGTGTGAACGTAGGTATCGGTGGCGATGATACATTATTCGCTTTAGTTGACGGTGTCGTTAGATTTGAGCGTAAAGGCAGAGATAAGAAGCAGGCTTCTGTATATCCTGTTGAGCAGTAATCAGTAATTTAAAGCTCCCGATTATTCGGGGGCTTTTATTTTCTTTTATATTAATTTGAAAAATATGGGTTGGTTTACATAATTTCGAGGTTTTTGAAATGTTTGCAGACAGAGCTAAAATATATATAAGATCTGGTAAAGGTGGCGATGGACATGTTTCTTTTAGAAGAGAGAAATATGTTCCAAATGGTGGTCCTGATGGCGGCGACGGCGGAAATGGCGGCGACGTAATTTTTGAAGTTGACGAAGGATTAAATACACTTACAGATTTTAGACATATACGTAAATATTGTGCAGAAGATGGTGCTGTAGGTGGTAAAAAGAATAAACGTGGTAAAAATGGAGCAGATATTATTGTAAAAGTACCACAGGGAACTGTATTAAAGGAATTTGAAACTGGAAAAGTTCTTGTAGATATGTCTGGTGATAATAGAAGAGTAACAGTTCTTAAAGGTGGTAAGGGCGGCAATGGTAACCAACATTACGCTACACCTAAAATGCAGGCTCCTAAATATGCCCAGCCAGGACAGCCAGCACAAGAACTATATGTAGCAATGGAACTTAAGGTTATAGCAGACGTAGGACTTGTAGGATATCCAAATGTGGGTAAATCAAGTTTTTTAACAAAAGTTTCTAATGCACGTCCAGAAGTTGCTAATTATCATTTTACAACTATAAATCCACATTTAGGTGTTGTAGATTTAGATGATGCAAAAGGGTTTGTTATAGCGGATATTCCTGGACTTATTGATGGTGCCAGCGAAGGAGTAGGCCTTGGACATGATTTCTTAAGACATATTGAACGTACTAAGGCAACAATTCATGTGGTAGATGCTGCTGGTTCAGAAGGCCGAGATCCAGTAGAAGATATATATGCAATAAATAAAGAGCTACGAAATTACAATGAAGATCTAGCAAACAGACCTATGGTTATTGCAGCAAATAAAGCTGACCTTATTTATCCAGATGGATCTGACGAGTATGTAGACCCTATAGAACGAATAAAAGCCGAATTTGAGCCACAAGGTATTAAAGTGTTTAAAATATCAGCAATGACCGGCGAAGGAATTAGAGATCTATTATATTATATGTCTAATTTGCTTGATACTTTAGATAGCGAACCTATTGTTTTTGAACAAGAATATTTTGTCACAAGAGACGATGGCGCATCTGAACCATTTACAGTCGAATATGACGAAAAAGAAGATGAATACATTATTGAAGGCCCTCGTATTGAAAGAATGCTTGGCTATACGAATCTTGAATCAGAAAAAGGATTTGTTTTCTTCCAAAATTTTATGAAAGAAAATGGTATATTAGAAATGCTTGAAGATTTAGGAATCAAAGACGGTGACACAGTACGTATATATGGTCATAGCTTTGATTACTATAAATAATATATTTGTTTTTATAATGAGGTACTTATGTCACAAACACTTACTAGTAAACAAAGAGCATATTTAATGAGTCTTGCATCAAATTTAGATGTCATTTTAAATATTGGTAAAGCAAGCCTTACAGAAGAAATTATAAATGCGGTAAATGAAACATTTAATACACGAGAGCTTATTAAAATTGGGGTATTAAAAAATTGTATAGATGATCCAAGAGCTATTGCTGAAGCAATTGCTGAAAATACAGGTGCAACAGTAGTAAAAGTAATTGGTAAAAAAATCATCTTATATAAAAGAGATAAAGATAACCAGCAGATAATGCTTCCAAGATAAAAGAAACAGGTGTTTTTATGGCTAAAATAGGCTTTCTTGGTGGGACTTTTAATCCAATCCACAATGGGCATTTGTATTTAGCGGATAATGCTTATAAACAACTAAAATTAAATAAAGTTCTAATTGTTCCAAGTGGAATTTCATATCTAAAACAAGATATCGATATTTTATCTAAAGATATTCGTTCTGATATGACGAAAATAGCGATTTCAGATTATCCATATTTTGAATTCTCAGATATAGAAATAAAAAGAGAAGGAAATACATACACATATGAAACGCTTTTAGAGCTTAGAAAAGAATATAGTAATGACACTATATATTTTATAATAGGCGCAGATACACTAAATAATATGGAAAGTTGGAAATGCCCTGATATTATTTTTGCTAACTGTCATATAGCAGTTATGGTAAGAGATACTACAGATAAAAATGAAATATCTAAAATATGTATGTTTTATGAAGAAAAATATAATGCAAATACAGTTATTTTAGATGTTGAAAAAACAGATGTTTCTTCAACCGAAATTAGAAGACTTATTCGTAACGGATGTTATGATCAGGTTAAAAATATGTTACCTGAGAAAGTATTAAAATACATAGAAGATAATCATTTATACAGAGGAAATTGAATTGAATACTTTTAGAATTAAAAGAATTATAAAATGTATATTAAGTATAATAGCTCTTGTTATTCTTGATCAATTAGCTAAGAGTTGGGCCGTAGATAAATTAAAAGATACTAATGGAATAGATCTAATAAAGGGCGTTTTGCAATTTTATTATCTTCCTAATGGTAATACTGGGGCTGCGTTTGGAATGCTTCAAGGACATCAGTCATTATTTTTATTTATTGCGTTAATACTCTCAATAGTTTTATTATTTATAATCTATAATATTCCAAATGATAAAAAGTATAATTTGATGATAGTTACGTTGACACTTATAATTGCAGGTGGAATTGGTAATATGATTGATCGAATGACACTTAACTATGTCATTGATTTTATATATTTTAGTCTTATAAATTTCCCTATATTTAATGTTGCTGATATGTATGTATCAGTTGGAACTATAATGCTAGTTATTTTATTCTTATTTTATTATAAGGAAGATGATATAACTAATGTAGAAAAAAGTATTAAATCTGTTTTTATAAAAAATAAATAACATCTAATATATCATGTAGGGTAAGAATTTTAAATATGATTAATTATAATAACAAAATTTTAGAAATTCAAAACGCATTAAATAAAAAACTAAGTATTAAAAGATATCAACATACCTTAGGTGTATCCTATACAGCAGGATGTCTAGCTATGAAATATGGTATTGATGTCAATAAGGCAATATTAGCAGGATTACTTCATGATTGTGCAAAATATATGGATGGTGAAGAAATGCTAAAAAAAGCCAAAAAATTTGATATAGATATATCAGATGCAGAATCATTTAAACCTGATTTACTACATGCAAAATTAGGCGCTTATTATGCAAAAAACAAATATAATATAAATGATGAAGATATACTTAGTTCTATAAGATGGCATACTACTGGCAAACCAGATATGTCATTATTTGAAAAAATAATATATATATCTGATTATATAGAACCAAGTAGAGATAAAATGCCTAGATTAGAATTAATTAGAAATACAGCATTTAATAATATCGATGATTGTCTTAAAATGATACTTGAAGATA
>JAUNIR010000112.1:2150-6665 GCA_030523345.1 Lachnospiraceae bacterium | reverse complement strand
GATGAAGTAATAGTTCCTTATCTTAATGATCAAAATAAAAAATATGCTTGGAGAGATAAATGCTATTTTTATCAGTTTATACCTTCAGTTACATTTCCAAAAATTATTTTTAAAAGGATAAATGATAGATATTATGATGAAAATGGAAATTTGATAAATGATATTTATAATAGTAATATCAAGGAATTATTGATAAAACAAGAGAATATAATTTTTAAACCAGGCTTTGGTGCATTTGGGAGAGCTGTTGAAAAACATCACATTACTTCCAATTCTGATGCTGAAAAACTGATAACTGACCATGAATATCTACAGCATTATCTCGTACAGGAAGTTGTCAAGCAACATAAATTTTTTGATCAATTTAATAGTAGTTCTGTAAATATTATGAGAATAAATACTTTGTTTCATAATGGAAAGGTAGAGATACTGGATAATGCAATGGTTCGTTTTGGATTGCCAGGATATCATACAGATGTTGCTTTTGTAAATGGAAAAGAAATTGTTCGTGCTGTCGGAATAACGAAAGAGGGACATTTGAAATCACATTTCTGGGATTTATATGGGCATAAGTCAAAACTTGAAGAATATGAGTATACAGAAGTTCCAATGTGGGATGAAGTAAGAAAAACTGTAATTGATGGTGCATCAAAAATGCCATATTTTTCATTTATTGCATGGGATGTTACAGTAAATGATCAAAATGAAGTTGTGGTGATTGAATATAATATTGATTTTCCTGGTTCTGTTATATATCAATATGATCAACCATTTTTTGGAAATGTTACAGATAGCCTTTTAAATGAAATTAAGCTACATCATGAAATTCCAAGGTTTTACAGAAACTAATTAATGAACACCTAAATATAATAAAATATATTTTCAATATAATTGTGCAGAAGGGATAAAAAATGACTTACGGGATTATAACACTTTTACCAGCTTTTCTTGTTATCGTTATTGCGATTATTTCAAGAAGAACAACAGAAGCGTTATTTGCAGGATGTGTAACATCCTATGCAATTATCGCTATAAAAACACATGAAAGTATTATTACATTATTAAATGATTCACTTTTTTCTGTAATTACAGATTATGACACAGTCTGGTTGATTGTTGTGTGTGGATTATTCGGTAGTTTGATTGCAGTAATCACCGCAGCAAAGGGAACACATGCAATTGCAAACTTTTTAGGAAAAATATGTAAAGATGGCAAGAGCACACTTTTAGTATCTTGGTTACTTGGTATCATTATTTTTGTAGATGATTATTTAAATATTATGACAATCAGTGCATGTACAAAGAATCTTTCTGATAAAAGAAAAGTTCCAAGAGAATCTTTAGCTTATGTTATTGACTCTACCGGTGCTCCAGTATGTGTACTTCTTCCATTCTCCACATGGGCAATTTTCTTCGCTGGAGTATTCTATGAGAATAAAGAAATTGTTGCTTTGAATTATGGAAGTGCTATGGCAACCTATATACATGCTATTCCATTTATGTTCTATGCAATATTTGCTGTAATTATTGTTCCTATGTTTATTATGGGGATTATTCCTAAAGTAGGAGCAATGAAAAAAGCCTATAACCGTGTTGAAACAACAGGAAAAGTATATAGTGATGCCAGTGAGCGATTCAACAAAAAAGAAAATGATGATGCAGCTAAAGATACAAATATTCTTGACTTTATCATCCCAATCGGAACATTAATTGTTGTTCAGTTGGTGACAGACGATATGTTTGTTGCAGTTGTTGCAGCAATCTTAATTGCTGCGGTAATCTACTTACCAAGAAAGAAAATGAAAGGTGGAGAATTCTGTGATCTTTGGGTGCAGGGATTTGCAGATTCTGTATCTGCGTTGATGATTATTGTTGCAGCTTTATGGATGAGACAGGCATCCGCAGATCTCAATCTTCCAGGATATGTTATCGATATTGTACGACCATTTGTAAGTGCAAACATCTATCCAATGATTGCATTTATTGTAGTAGCGGTACTTGGCTTTATTACCGGAAGTAACTGGGGAATTCCTGCAGTATGTGCACCAATTATTATTCCTTTAGGTGCAGCGACAGGAGCAAATCTTTTAATTGTAATTGCAGCAATTGTTTGTGGTGGTACATTCTGTAGTCATGCATGTTTCTACTCAGATGCAACAGTTATCACATCTACAGCATGTGGAATTGAAAATATGGATCATGTGTATACCCAGTTACCATATGCCATGATTGCCGCAGTTGCTTCGTGTATCGCTTTTTTAATAGCAGGTTTTGTCTTTTAGAGGTTAGATTCTAATGAATAAAAAAGTATTATTAACAGCGACAGTGCAATCTCATATCTGTCAGTTTCATAAGCCATTAGTATCTATGCTTCATGAACATGGTTATGAAGTACATGTGGCAGCAAGAGATAATCTGGCAGAAAAAAATGGATTAAAGCTTGATTTTGTCGAAAAAGTATATGATGTTCCTTTTGCGAGATCACCAAAAAGTACCGATAATATCCGTGCTTATCGTCAGTTAAAAAAGATTGTAGATAATGGCGATTATGAAGTAATTCATTGTAATACTCCGATGGGTGGAATCGTTACACGACTTGCTAGTAGAAAGGCCAGAAAAAAAGGTAGCAAAGTATTCTATACAGCCCATGGTTTTCATTTCTATAAAGGTGCACCAAAGAAAAATTGGCTCACATTCTATCCAATCGAACTATTTATGGCAAGATTTTGTGATACCTTAATTACGATAACTAAAGAGGATTATCGTCTGGCAGGTAAAAAGTTCCATACGGGAATTAAACATATTCATGGTGTGGGTGTATATACTGATCGATATCATGAAGTATCCGACCAGGAAGCTATGGATATGCGTGTAGAAGAAGGATTAACTTCGGATGACTTTGTTGTTTTATGCACTGGTGAGTTAAATAAGAATAAAAATCAGAAAGTATTGATTGAAGCTGCTGGGAAATTGAAAAAAAACATCCCTAATCTGAGAGTTTTATTGGCAGGTAATGGACCTCTAGAAGATGAACTTAGAGAGAAAATTCAAGAACTGAATGTTGAAGAGCATGTGAAACTGCTAGGATACCGTACAGATCTTGAAAAAATAACACCTGCAGTCGATATGGTGGTTTCTTGTAGTCATAGAGAAGGATTGCCTCTTAATATACTAGAGGCAATGCTTTGTAAGAAAGCAGTTGTCACATCAAAAAATAGAGGACACAATGAACTTGTGTTAGATGGAACTACAGGACATAAAGTGGATGCAGATGATGTGAATGCGTATGTAGAGAATATCTTATATTTATATAATAATGAAGAAGTACGTAAAAAGTATGGAGAAAATGGATATAAGAAGGCTCAGAAATATACAGCAGAAGCAGTCGGAAGAGAATTGGAAGAAATATATACAGCATGAGGGTGAATACATATGCTTAAGTTATTGCCATTATATGGAATATGCTTTCTGTTAGCGATTTTATCCAATTATAATTCGGTATATGACCAAACAGAAGAAAGTTATTTTTATAAAGAAAAAGTTTTTTTTATAATATTAGCTATTGTTGCTATTATATTTGCAGGATTAAGAACGAATTATAATGATACGTATACTTATATGGAATCATATGATTTGTTAAAATCTTCAGAAGTATTTGAGAATTTTAATTATTCGATTGGAAGTTATCCAGGATTTATGTTAGTACAAGGATTAATGAAGATGGCTGGATTCTCTTCACAATCATTTATTATGTTTTTCTCCTTAATATCCATCGGCATAAGTCTCTGGTTTGTAAGAAAGTATACAGATAATATCTGGTTATCCGTATTTTTGTTTTTTACAATGGGATATTTTGGATTTATGATGGCTGCCATAAAACAAAGTACCGCCATGGCGATTAGCCTAATCGCCGTAGATCGCTTGATTAACAAGAAACCTGTACAATATGTTTTATTCATTCTATTGGCGATGACTTTCCATCCATTTGCTATGATGTTTTTTATCGTGCCTTTTCTGCAGTTTAGACCATGGACATGGAGAACATTTCTGGTTTTCATAATTACCTTAGCAATAACATTCTCTATGCAGACATGGCTTGGAACTGCTGTCGATTTTATAGGAATGATGGGTAGAGAATATAATGAACAACAATTGCTTGGTCAAGGGATAAATATATTCCGAGTTGGTGTTGTGTGGGCTCCGATTGCCCTTTCGTTTTTTACCTATCGATATTGGGGACAAAATACGAAAAAAGAACAAAACATCATATTAAATCTTGCTATGCTGAATGCGGAACTGATGCTTATATCGATGTTTGGAAATCCGATTTATTTTGGACGTCTTGCTACATATTTCTTAATGTTCCAAGTATTAGCACTTCCGGTGATTCTACAATGTTTTGAAAGAAAAAGTAAGTTTCTGTTGATAGGACTTGTAATGATACTTTTCTTTGCTTACGACTATTATGGAAATGTATTATCAGGAGGAAACTTTGACAGTTACTTTAAATCAGTA
>JAUNIR010000112.1:0-2140 GCA_030523345.1 Lachnospiraceae bacterium | reverse complement strand
TTTCAATAGGAGATAATAAGATGGATGGTGATAAAAAAATATCTGTAATTATGGGTATTTATAATTGCGCTAACACATTGGAGGAGGCTGTTAAATCTATACAAGATCAGACTTATGCCAATTGGGAATTGATTATGTGTGATGATGGTTCTACAGATAATACATATGATGTTGCATCGCAATTAAAAAGTGAAGATAAAAGAATTATATTATTAAAAAATGATCGAAACAGATGTAACAATAATACATTAAATCATTGCTTGAAAAAAGCAACAGGACACTATATTGCACGTATGGATGGTGATGATATTTGTGTTCCAGAGAGATTCGAAAAACAGGTAAAAAGACTTGAGAAGGGTGAATATGCAATTGTTAGCACCGCTATGTTTTTCTATGATGAAACTGGAACTTGGGGAAGGAATCATGTATTGGAGACACCTGGTACAGAGCAGATTGTTTTAAATAGTGAGATATGCCATGCACCAGTAATGCTGAAGAAAGAATGTATGGATCTTGTGAGAGGATATACAGTGGATCATAGGATGTTACGTGTCGAAGATGTAAATTTGTGGATTAAATTATATGCAAAAGGATTTAGATGCTATAATATTCAGGAACCTTTATATGGCATGCGTAATGATCGAAATGCATCTAATCGTAGAAAGTATATATATCGTATGAATGAAGTTTACGTTCGTTGGTTGGGATGCAAAGAGTTTCATTTGGGTCTAGTGGATTATATTAAGTGTATGAAACCATTAATTGCGGGTCTAATTCCATCAAGAGCAAGAATGTTGATTAGGAGAAAACAACAGGTGAAAAATCTATGATAAAGGTATTATTTTTAATCCATGATCTTGGACAAGGCGGGGCAGAAAAAGTTCTGATTAACCTTGTAAATAATATGGATAAAACTAAATTCGATATTACAGTGATGTCCTTATTTGCTGGAGGCGTGAATGAACAATTTTTATCAAAAGATGTAAGATATATTACATGTTTTAAAAAGATGATTCCTGCAAATAGTAAACTTATGAAGCTATTAACACCAAAACAACTTCATAAACTATTGATCAAAGATACATATGATTTAGAGATATCTTATCTGGAAGGACCTTGTTCTAGAATAATTAGCGGTTGTCAAAATATTCATACGAAGTTGATTTCATGGATACATGTTGAGCAACATACATTGGAAAATGTAAGTTACTCATTTCGAAATGGTGATGAAGCAAAAAAATGCTATAATAAATTTGACAAAATTGCATGTGTTTCAGAATATGTAAAGAGAGATTTTACATCGATCATAAATATGTATGATAAATGCCAAGTTGTTCATAATACGATTGAATCAGATGAGATTATTAAGAAGTCTTTTGAATTGGAAACAAAGTTAGAAAAAGATGATAAAATAAAAATAATAGCCGTAGGAACCCTTAAAAAATCTAAAGGATATGAACGACTTATTAGAATTATGAGCAGATTGATTAATGACAAAAAAACAGTTCATCTCTATATATTAGGAGTCGGTCCTATGGAAGAACAATTAAAAAAGCAAATAAAAGAATTAGGTTTAGAAAAAGATGTAACACTTTTAGGATATGATACAAATCCATATAAATATGTTGCTAAAAGTGATGTCTTTGTATGCTCTAGTTTCGCAGAGGGATTTTCTACTGCTGCTACAGAAGCATTGATTCTTGGAGTGCCCGTATGCACTGTTGAAGTGTCTGGAATGAAAGAAATGCTGGGAGAAAACAATGAGTTTGGCATAGTGACAGAAAATAATGAAGATGCTCTGTATCAGGGGATTAAAAGTTTGTTAGATGATGATAATTTAATGAAGCAGTATGCCGTTAAAGCAAAAAGTAGAAGTAAGATGTTTAGTAAGGATCAAACTGTGCAGGATGTTGAAAATATGTTGACGAATATTTTGTTATAAACTAGATAAGGATAAAAATTATGATATATGGATTTTACTTTCGTTTTTTTAATATTACAAAAAATAAAAAGTTAAGTATTATTTTATCTTGTATGGCACATTTTCTTTACATGATAAAATTTAGGGTGCAACAACTTGTCTGTAAACCATTAATTATCAATATAAGCAGTGAAAAGGCACTGAATACTGTAGAAAAAG
>JAUNIR010000111.1 GCA_030523345.1 Lachnospiraceae bacterium | reverse complement strand
GAAATCCAACTTAATTTTTTTAAAAAATTGTCTTGACAAATGGGTTCACCTTAGTTTTCGATACTCATCTTCCACAAATAAGATTGTATCAATCAAATCATCTACAGATCGATAGGAATATCTGGCAAACATAATCTGCCAGTCAATAACCAAAGATAATGATTTGGCATTACGTTTTTTATTCTCATCTTCAATTACTTCAAAATCCGGATAAGTAATCATAGCTGCAGCACGGAACCAGTTCACCATGGATGCATAGCCGATGGATTCCAATAAAGTTTCTTGTTGAATACTCTGAAGAAGACCTTCCTGACCCACATAACGTTCCTTCACATCTTTATGCCAGCACTCATCAAATACTTTAAAATATGTTTCATAGAGTGCTTTAATGGTAGAAAGATAGTAACTCTTCATCACCATGCGTTCCATCTCTGAATCAAATGGTTTATAGCAAGCAGCACAATACTGTGAGATTAAATTTCCTGCAAGATATCCAAGATCGTAACCAAATGGACCCATGAAGGCAAATTCCATATCGATCACCTTCATCTGATCTTCGGAAGCAAAGATATTGGAGGTATGGAAATCTGCATGAATCAGTGCATCCGCATGACTCATATAAGAACGACGAATCTTATAAAGTTCCGTCACATAATCTCGGTCAGTACTAATCTTCTGGCAAAAATCTTCAAATTCTTTTCCAAGAGATGTATCACTACCCATGCCAAAACGGTCTAAAAACATGCCATCTTCCATGACTTTGCGCATCTGTACATTGGCAAAACGATTCTGTAAATCGGCATATTCTTCTCGGCTTAAATAGTATTCAGAGGTGTAGAAAGAGGTTTTTGCAAGGTATTCTCCGCACTGTCTGCCGAAAATTGGGAAGATAACATTCTTATTAAACTGGAATCTTGCCACATTAAGATAAGAAACATCCTCCATAACAAACACATTGTTGTCTTCGTCATGGAATACCAAAAATGGCACATATTCCGGTGCAATGGCATAAAAGATACGCATGGCATCATAATCCAGTTTATTTCTCTCCATATTCATCGGAGCTCCTGTCATACGTCCCATTGGCAATCCTTGTTTTACCACATAAGATCCCTTCTCTGACTGTACACGGAAAATATAATTCACATAGCCATCTCCATCTTCTTCTGCGCTTCCTTCCCCAACCATGGAGATGGTCATTGGAACAGAAGTGTCCAAATCTGGCATGTGTTTCTTCATATATGCAATAATATTATCTTTTGTAATTGTAATCATATTGCACTCTCCCTACCAATTCTAACCTTCTAAGCATAGCGATACATCTTTATTATATTCTAGAGAAAATAGAATGAAAAGATAAATAATTGCTTAAGATGAGATTTTATTTAACCTTACATGATTTCACTAAACTCCAAGGTCCATAATAGGTCTTCGCTCCAACCTTTTTATATGTGCGGACTTTAACAAAGTAGGTCTTCTTTCTTGCAAGCTTACTAATCGTTTTACTAACTATCTTCTGTTTTTTAATAGTTACCTTCTTTAAACCTTTGGTAAATGATTTATTGGTAGCATAATAAATCTCATAACCATTCCCTGCGATATTTTTCTTCCATTTCACAAGTATCGTTTTGGCTTTTTTACTGGATACAGATGATATAGTAGTTTTACCTGGAAGAACAGTGATTGTTATTGTTTTACGAGCCACCTTATACTCCGAGGTTTCGGAAGCTTCTATTGTTATTGTTCCACTTCCAATATATTTCGCTCCAATAACTACTGTTCCAGCTGAATTTACAGAAATATTACTGTTATCAGAGGTATATTTTAATGCTGCAGATCCATAGCATCTTGCTTTAAGATAAATAGTCTTGGCAGAATTACTGTAATATACTGTTTGATTTGAAGCTGTAATCGTATTCTCCTTTTTAATCAAAGCTTGTGTTTTTAAGCTATTCGATGCTTGTGATTTAACCATTCCAGAGAGATTATATGTGTAGGTAACAATATAATAAGAATATCCCGCATTAGCATTTGTAACCGATTTATCTAACCAAGACGTTACTGTACTTTTTTCAATTGTCGCTATTTTTTCAGTGCTACTACCTTTTGTACGATAGATGTAATATCCGGCAGCACCTGTTTCTTCCCTCCATTTTAAAAGTGTACCCTTTTGATCGGTTATTGCTGAATGTAAAACAGGATGTTGCAAAATAGGATAGATATATTTTTCAATGCTGCCAGAGTAATCTCCACATCCTCTTAGTTTTATCTTCAGAAAAGAAATCAATTGTGATGGATCAACTGCATCTAAGTAATCCTCAACAATATAGTCTTCACCTTTTACCAACAATGTATTGCCATCAAGAAGTCCCCAGGAATTGTTCCTGTCTGCATAGGAGATATCTCCAATTTTTGTGAAAATAATCTGCATATCTTGCAGATTTTTTGAAGAATCAGGAGAGACTACTTTTGCAACTACAGTAGATGTTACCGAATTGTAGTTTTGATCCCCAGAGACTGATACTGTAATAACAGTACTTCCCGTACGTAAACCTGTATAATTGAACGTTGTTTTATCAGCCACTGTGTTTTTGCTATCTAATGAGAGGATGCTTCCATCATTTACACTGGCAGTAATCGTTCCTTTGCCAGTTACTGTGAATGAACCACAATCTCCCTTATTCACATTGATGCTAGATGGTGCGATAACAATGCTCTGCGATTTTTTCAGAATTTTAAATGTTTTTGTAATACTACCTACATACTCACCTTTTCCATCAATAATCACTTTCGCTGTACCTGCATTACAATTATCTTGATAGGTAAGGTCATAATCTACGCCTTGAAGCAAAATAATATCTTGGTATTTTATCTGTACTGTAGGCATTATTGGATTTCCAGAATAAACAGTTTCTATATTATCTCCTTTTTGAGTTTCCAGGGAAAGTGTAATATCACATTGGCCAAGATTTACCGTTGATCCTTCACTCAATCGAAATGGGTTAATCTCATAAAACTTCATATTTGTCCGATTCGTCACATACCAAACCAGCCTGCCATTGCTGGTTAATAATGGATGACAATCAGACAACCTGATTTTTCTAGAGGAATGCTTGGCAATCGTTTTTCCATTACCATCAATTGTTACAAAATTACAGTTTTCAATTTTGGCCTTTTGATCATATTCCTCCCACATCAGAATAAACTGTTCCTCAGATAATTTAACCAAATGTGGATTGCGGACAAGAACATGACTATCATTGTTATAATCTGTAAACCATACAACCCTCGTTTTTGTCAGATCTTTATCCGTAATCGTCACAAAAATATTACGTTGACTATCTCCAATCTCATCATCAGCATATAGACTCATATCAACCGAGTTACCAGCAATCAAGCAATTGTTTTCAGATAACTCTAATCCACCAATCGATACTCCTGTAAAATTCCTACCATATGGCCCTTTCATTTCATAGGCATGATGATTTATTACAGATTTCATTCCTCCTATATGGCCATCTGATGTAATCGGCTGTTCTTCATCCACATCACATCGACTAATGTTAATTGCCCTTGGATTGCCATCTCCCTGATCAACACGATATACATAAGTTCCGTCCGTACGAATGAACTGATTAAAAGAATGGGACACGAATACAAAATGGTAAATACCCAAATGTTGTTCTACAAGTTTCATACTCGATTCATCTACCACAAAAGAGATATTTCCTTGATGCCCATTATAGAACTCATTACATGTGTGAACATATAATCTTCCTTTTGTCTCTGTCATTTGGAGATTACCACTATGAAATGGTAATTTCACTTCAATGTCTTTTAGGGATAATTCTCCAATACGACTCCAGGATTTTGAGTATTTTACAAGTCGTATCACTTCCAGATTATCATCATTCGAATCATTGTCCTGCCCATATACAATATAGTAGGCATCACTTCCATTGAAAAATCCGCCAAAAACAGGTAATTCTGCCTGTAAAACTTTTCTGGATTTATAAGTCCAGTCTGAAGAGTATGTTTCGATAATTACTCCTGTATTTTCAATGAATTCAATCCTTTCAAAAGTACCATCTGCTTTCTCGACAAGATAGGATTTTACTGTCTTAGCAGCACTAGAATAGTCATTAGCAGAAATATTATTTGATATCATTCCATATGCCAAATGTGATGTTTCTGTCACCACAGGAGCACTATTATCCATCACTTCAATATCATATGTGGCAGTTCGACCATCAAGGGTCTCTACAGTAATAGTAGTTTTCCCTTTCGCCCATGCTGTAACATATCCTTCTTTGTTCACATCTGCTACGGAAGGATTGCTACTAAGAATGCTACGATATGCCATATTTATCTGCAAATGCTGGGTTTCTCCCACTTTCATGGTCTGATTTCCCGAAATGGTAACCTTATCCGGATCAGTGAATTTCATTTTTTCAATATAGAAAGTGTCGTCCTGTTTTTCAATTACAATCGTATAATCTCCCATTGCCATAAGGCTAAATACAGGGTGAGCCGTCTTGTAAGAGTAACACTCTTCTCCAGTTTTCAAATCATATTCATGTAACGTTTTATCATTATCAGCAATTAAGACGGAATTATGTTTTTGGAGCAGTAATGTCTTGCTACCAACTCCTGTCGTATCGTAACTATTATTCAAAATTGCTTTCTTATTAATTTCACGGTCAACATTTATTACATCGGATAAATCATCGGTATTAATCACACGAACTCGTGAATGAACATTACTTGTGGTCACAAGATATTTATCATTTAATAATTGTGCACTGGATTGATGGTAATATTTATATTGTTGAGATAAAAATTCAAGCCCAGCAATTTCTTTTTCAATAAATGTATCAGAAGAATAATAGGATGTATCTATTAGAGATAGCTTATTATCTTTCACTTTCCCTATCGTCAACACATTTCCCCAATAATTTAATCCATGAGACTCAAATGCAATATCGCTTTCCATATAAAAAGTATCCGATTGGGAATTGATTCCCGCAAAAGAATATATTTTATGCTCCACTTTTATTTGCGATAATAATTCACCCTCCGAATTATAAAGACTAAGATAGCATTCTTCGCCTTCTTGGTGTCCAACATAATATCTATCTTGTTGATCCATGCCAATCGCCTGAATGGAATCAATATCAGGCAATAGGATGGAGCTGAGTTCCATTTTATGTTTTAAATCATATCGGAATATACAATTGCCAGAGCTGATACAAAGAATTCCATCTCTCTCATAACAATTTGAAATCTCTCCATAATACTTAACTGTTTCTAAAGTACCATCACTCTCTGCCAAAAACATTAATCTATCATTGGAAAGGAAATAGATTCCTCCTACTTCCTGCACAGCATATTGACGGAATATATCATAAGAATTTGTATAAGAAAAAGTTCCTTCCGAAAGAGCATAACAAGCAGCATCTTTCCATCCACCATTAATAATGACATGACTATCATGAATGCCTGATTCATAATTTCCACCGAAATATGGATAGAGTTTTATATTTTCTCCAAAATCATTCGCCTTCACGTTACTCCAACTACTATTTTCTCCTGGATAATATATTGTAGTTTCCTTTTCGTTTCCACTTATGATATTTCCTGAAAATGAGTTATCACCTAAAAACACAATACTTTCTAAATTTCTACAGTCTGAAAATGGTGTTGCATCATAGGATCTTATATTTTGTGGAATCACAACTTTTAAAAGCGATTCACATTTATAAAAAGCATTGGCTGGCAAGCTTGATAAGCCTTTCCCTAATTTCAAATCATTCAAATTAGAGCAAAATCCAAATGTATTATTCCCAATACTTAAAACACTGTCTGGAATTGTCAGTGTCTTTATATTTCTACAATGGTAAAAAGCCTTCTCTCCGATTGATTGTAAATCAGATGGCAAATCCGTTATTTCCAATTTATCACAGCCATAAAATGCATACTCATCTATCGTGGTTATTTTTTCTGACATAGTAATGCTTTTCAAATTATAACATCCATAAAATGCATAGGAAGAGATGGATGTCAGACTTTTTGGAAAAACAATAGTTTCTAAACTACTACAATCGTAAAACATTGATATTCCAAGATCGGTGACGCCATCTGGAATTGTAAGATTTTTCAAATTAATACAATTTGAAAATACAGAGCTATCATAAGTAACTTCTCCTTTTGGCAAAGTTATATTTTCTAATTTTTTACAATACCCAAAAGCATAAAGACCTATATTTTTAACACTATCTGGAATTTCTACAGAACTTAATGAAGGATTATTATAAAATGCATATGTTTCTATTTTCTCTAATGAGTCTGCAAAATCAGATGCATAAAGTTCTGTAAGATTTGCGGTTCCTGCAATCAAATTCGTTTTGGCATAATCATACAAAACACCCTTATACATAACATAAGATTCATTTGCCGGATCAATAATGATTTCTCTAAGGTTTGGACAATCTGTCAGGTTTTGATTTCCTAATTTTGTCAAAGATTCTGGAATCACTACCTTTTCTACATTTGAATTGCCAAAAATTACACGGGAGTTAATCTCCTCAGCACCCGATGGAATCACGATTTCTTGCAATCCGTTTGGTACCATATACAGAAGAGTTTTGCTTTTGTTATACAAACAACCATTTGCCGAAGCATATCTTGTATTATCTTCTGAAACAGTGATGCAAGTCAAATTTACACATCCCTTGAATATCGTAGATTTTATTGTTTTAATTTCGCTGCCAAAATGGACCGATTTCAACGAAGTACAATCATCAA
>JAUNIR010000110.1 GCA_030523345.1 Lachnospiraceae bacterium | reverse complement strand
GAATTCTTTCAAGCTTTCATAAATTATATACTAATCCTATATTTGACATTAATTACGAAGTGTCTGGGATTGATGTAAATTAAAAGCGTAGCATCGTCCAATTGAAATTTTACACTCTCTTAGCTTATTTATAATGATTCTTTAATTTTTCAAGCTCCGCGGAAGTTATATTCATAATTGTTCCGTGGCGCTTTTTTAATTTATCAAAAGAATAATCCTTATCAGATAGTACAGTCCATGATCCTTTTGAATTATCTCTATCCTCAATGTCTGTAGTCTTCAGTGGAAGGTAGCCTAAGTCAGCTTGAAATCTATCCGCCATTAAACCGTACTCTGGAACATTACTGTCAGCCCAGTCCTTTGGATTATACATAAATAACTCTGGACCTTCTAAATCTCCATTGTCCATTCTTTTAATTCCAAGGCCATCTATACTAAGGTTTAATTCGTCAAGGTCTAGAACCTTTTCCCAGCTGTTAGCGTCAAGGAGTGTTTTTGTACGCAAAATCCTTATGCCGCCATTAGCTTCAGCATTGTCACCATCCTTTGATGCACTATAGTAGTAGTCACCAATTTTTATTACAGTAGTGTCTATTATTTCTCTTGATTTTCCATCAGGATCTGACTGATTATCAATAAAAATCTTTGTATCAGAGAAGTTTACAAAGTCTTTTGTGGCAACATAGTATATTGCATTAGGCTTAGCCTTCATTTTTGTTGCAGGATTCATAATGCTGGATGAGAAGAAAATAATAAATTCCTCTGTTTCATCGTTATAAATCATTTCAGGAGCCCATGCCATTCCAGCATTTTTAGGAGCAACTGGAAGAAGTCTTGGCTCAGACCAGTTAATTAAATCTTCCGATTCCCATAATACAAGGTTACTACTTCCTGTTGTACTTGCATCATAATAACCCTGTTCATTTTGAAACCATCCGCCACGATTATAAATACTTAAATCTGTAGCAATAAGGTAAAACTTATTTCCTTTTGGTGATCTGTATAAATAGGGATCTCTTACACCTTTTTCGCCAATATTACTAATAAGTACAGGCTTACAGCTATTTAAATCTTTAAAATTAAGACCATCCTCACTAACAGAAAAATAAATCTGTTCCTGATTAGCATCCTGTTCACCTATAAAATGAGCAAATAAATATCCTGTATAATCTGTAATAGACATTGTATTATCTCCTGTGTATTAATATTTGAGATTATTATATAGCATATGAGGTATAAATAAACGTAATTAATTTATATTTTATTATATAATAAATTATTGTTGCATTTTAATGGTAACTTTAGTATAATATCATTCGTTGACAACGTGCTTAGGCACGTTCACATATATAGCGGCATCGCCAAACGGTAAGGCAACGGACTCTGACTCCGTCATTTCAAGGTTCGAATCCTTGTGCCGCTGCTAAAAAACCTCAGTAGATATTGGTATCGACTGAGGTTTTTCCTTGTAAATTCAAGCTTTTCAGATCGTTTCAGTAAAAAAATGAACAGTCTATTTAGTTCTAATCAGGATAAAAATTCTCGATTTTTCTCATTTTTACATCAATTTACTAATGGATAGTGATGTCGATAGTGATGGAAGGTTTGATTTTCCAATGGTAATAACAATGCGGGTATCTATGATACTGATTGTGCGTGTAGCGGATAAGGTGACATTTATTGGATTGAACCTTGTAATTATGTGGCTGATAACACAATTTATTATAGTTGTTCCTTGTAAATTAGTAGAATCTTACTACTGTATATAACACAAGATATATATCAAATATGGTATAATATTTGTTTAGAAAAAGAAAAGCCGGCAAAGATGCCGGCTACTTTTTTGCCAGAATTGAGTTTGGATGTGAGAAATTGAAATGAGGGCGCGTCTTTGCCGCTTGCGACAAATAGGGAATATTGGATGCCATAATACTTTATAGTTTAAGTTGAACGAGTTATAATTATTCGAATGTAAAATGGTATCCATTATACTGGATTTTATGTATGAATGCGGAGATATCAAAAACATTATAGAGTTATTAACGTCTCTATTCTTCTACATCACAAAAAAATTGTAATTAGTGCAACTTTTCCTATATTTAATCGCTCTATATAAATGTAAGCAACCAAAAGGAGGTTATAGAATGAAAGGAAAAGTTATAAGTGATGTTGTATATGAGCAGGGGAAAAGTAAGTTTTGTCTTCAAACAGTAGAAAATGAAGGCTTTAGAAAACTTGACATAGTTAATGAAGGGAAAGAAGCTGTAAAAGATTATTTATTTGTTAGAGAAGGGCAACTTATGCAAATTGATGGTGAGATAGTAAATAATACAATTTATGATTCAAAAAGAAAAATTTTTATAAGTAGTGTCGAAAAAAAATGATTTTTTACTGCAACTTTTTAAACAGTCGAATTATCTATATAAATATAAAGGTGATAAAAAGTATTTCACTAGTTTTAACAGAAGGAGAATTTTGATATGAAAAAGAAAATGTTTACATTATTAATGGCAGGAATGATAGTAACTACACTTGTGGGTTGTAAGGCGAAAACTAGTAGTTCAGCTGACAGTGCACAGACAGCAGCTACACAGACTCAACCTGCGAAAGAAGATGAACAGCCAACAGCAGAAAAACAGGAAGAAGAAACAGTACAACTAGAAGATAAAGAAGAGAAAGTTGATGTAGTAGACCATGAAGAACAGACTACTGAAGAAGTAGAGATTGCTGATAATAATGAGAAGAAGCTTGATGATTTACAGGATATGTTAATTAACTATAAGGATAGAATAGAAAGAACTAGGGGGTCTTATAGTAATATAGCAACATTATTTAGATTTTCAGATATAAATGGTGATGAATATCCAGAACTTATCTTAATGAGTGAGGGAGCGGTGATTACAGTACTTTCCTATTATAATGGTGATGCATGGGATACCTTTGACTCGAGTTTGCATGGTGGAGATTGGATTACATCTGCGGATGAGATTAGATATAATGAAGGAAATTCAAAGATTAAGGCACATAAAAATATTGGAAATCGCTATGAAGAGAATTATGTGTATGAATATGTCATGGGTGAATATGGGCCTTCATTTGAATGTATTAAATATACAACAACATTAAATGACAATTATTGTGTTGGAACAAATCCTAGTCAGGTCATGAATGTTTCTAGAGCAGAATATGAAAAATATATTAATGATATTAATGATGATTACGAAGTGAGTTTATCGGGTAGGGTAAGTGATGGATATTTTACAATTGATGAGGCATTAGACGCATATTTAAATTAAGAAAGGCCAGCTGATTGTGAGAAGTAATTTTATACCAAAAATAGTTATTGGATTTACAATAGCATGTGTATTGTGTGGCTGTGGAGCTAAAAAGTCATACCAAGTAGAAGTTGATTTATCCGTAGATAATACAGAAAGCGAGATGGAAGAAGAGTTTGATACTGAATTAGAATCTGAAGAGGATGATTCTATCGAACGAGAGTTAAGTGAAACTGAAGAGGAGATTGTTGATTCAGAAACAGTTAATCTTGAAGAAAATTGTGAACAGCTTATAAAGGAAATAGAATTCTGGGAATATACATGCTTGTATTGGAATTATAAAGACGTAAGCGAAAAAACCATAGATTTTTCAAGTGACGAGACTGAAAAGGCAATACTTGCTACAGTAACAACGCCTTGTGATACTGAAGGACTAGAAAATAGTATTGAAGAGACAAGAATAATCTTTGGTGGATACGAGGTTCAGGAAGTCGCACAAAAGATATTTGGGTCTGACATAAATGAGAATGCGTTGCCAGAAACGGGAATGTTTGCAGAGAAAAAGATAATTGGGGATTATGCACATCCTGTACGAGTTGTTAGTTTTGGAGAGGACGAGTGTAAATATCAAGTAATTAGTCAGAATGTGTTTGAATGTGAAGACGGATATGATGTAGAGCAGATCCTTTATTGTGGATATTGGGGAGGATATGTTGAAAATCAGGGAAATTATCAGGTTACTTTTCATCTAAAAAAAGATAAAAATGCATTTTATGGTGTAGTGCTATCAGAAATGTCATTTGTTAAAACAGATGGAAACGCTAATCAAAGTAATACTAATGCATCATTTTATGGAATTTGGTGTTGTGGAGTGAAGAATGAAGCGGATGCTAATGATGTGGCAAGTGTTTTGGCAACAAATGGATATGATGCAAAAGTAGTTGTTTCTTCAGATTGGAGTAACTTAAATCCCGACAAATGGTATGTTGTAACTTCAGGTATGTATTCAAGTGAAGATGAAGCAAAGAATGCTTTAGCAGGTGTGAAAGCTATAGGATATAAAGATGCATATGTTAAGTATTCAGGAGAATATGTAGGAAATTAATTTTTTTTTGATTTGGCTGCAACTTTTTGAGTATGTACACTATCTATATTAATGTAAGGCAAAAACATCTCAAAGATTTATTATGGAGGAAAAAAATGAGCGATAATAATGATGTAAAGAAATTAAGTGAAGAAGTGACAAATGAAGAACTAGAAATTGATATTAACGAAAAAAATGAATCTATTGATGATAAGAAAAAAGTAAAAAAATTTACAAAGAGAGTTGCCTCGGTACTCACCGTATTAATTATTATTGTTGTGGTAGCTAGTATGCTTTTTGGGAAGAGCGAAGGCATAGAAGGAAGTGTTTACAGAATTTCTTCAAAAGCTGTAGGTTGTGAATATGGAGTTTTGTACAATCAGAAGGCTCAGACAAAGAGTTGGGAAGAGAAAGGATCATATGTACAAAACTTCGATAGAAGTGCAATGGTATAGTGTACTTCAGAAGGCTCTGGTAAAAAGGTTGAAATTGAACTTTGGTACATAGATAACAAGATTGAGCCTGTTAAATTCGATTCGCTTAATAACTATGTAAGCCAGATATCTATAAGTGATGATGGTAAGTATATTTTATATGTAGTGGAAAATGATGAGGGCGATGGAGAAAACGCAGACATATATATCTATAATGTAGCTAAGCAGGAAAGTACTGTTATTGCAAAGGATGTAGTTCCTGATTCAGTAGTAGCCTCACCAGATTGTAAAACAGCAGCATATGTTGCAGGATATTCAAGCAAAGATGACAATAAGTTATATGTAGCAGGAATAAATAAAGAACCTGTAAAGATTGCAAAAGATGGTTGTTATCCAATGGCCATTACAAACAATGGAAAGAATATAATTTATTGCAACTATGTTGAAGACAAATTGTTCTATTATAACGGAAAAGAAGCTCAAAAAATATCAGCAGAGGTTAAAGGCTCAAGAGTCTATGTAAACTGCAGTGAAGATGAGATTGTATATGAAAGAGACGGAAAGACATATTGCTATAAGGCAGGAGACGCAGAGGCTAATAAATTATATTCATCAAAAGTGGATTATTTTACATCTAGCGCTATAAACTGGTCTGGAGAAAGAGTAAAGAGATTAAGTATTGATACATTTGCAGACGCTGTATTTGTCGATTATGATTATAGAATTTGCATGATTACAGATAAGAGAGATGATGTAGTAAAAATTAATTCAGACTATGAAGATTTCTCAATTGCTGCAGATGGAAAAGCAATGGTATATGCAGAAGATGATACACTTTTCTACGTTAAGAAACTCGCAGGAAATCCGGAAGGCGAAGCAATTTATTCGTCTGACAAAATTAAGTCAGTTATTACTAACAGTGATTTGTCAAAGATGTATATAGTTAATGAAGAAGATGAACTTATATATGTTACAAAATCAGGAAAATATGAAACTATTTGTAATGATCTTGACGATATAGATCCAGTAGTTTGCGAAAGCAATGGCAAGATATATTTTGTTGAAGATGGGGACCTGTACGAAGCAGAAACATCAAAGAAATCAAAGGTATTGGTTAAGAGTGATGTAATTGGAATACAAAAGTCATTAACAGGAATATGTTATGGGACTGAAGAAGAAACAATAGGATTTGTATTTTAGGAGCAAAAATGAAAATAAAGGTTATTATAACAGAATTATTATTGGTTTCATTAGCAGCATCTTTGCTATGTGGGTGCAGAAAAAGTTATACTGCAGAAATAAGTATAAGTGAAAGCCGTGAAGAAACAGTAGATAATGATGAAGAAGAAAATATCGTTGAAAAAACTGATGAGAGCTCTTCAGCTGATGAAACATCTGAAACAAAAGAATCAGGAGATGAGGATACAACTTCAGAAAAAGAGAGCCCTTCAGGAAATTCTGCTGAAATAGAAAGCGAAGTAAAAAATGCAATATATAGTTTAAATGAATATCTGGATACTAATTCAGAATTTAGTTATACTTTTTATAAGGATGAAAAGCTACTTATTGTTAAGGCCGGAAGTGAATATGCTTATGAACTGACGGCGTGTATGTTCGATAGTGAAACAAATCAGATAGATTGTATTACACCATTAGGAAATGAAAGAACACATGTGTATGTATTACCTAAAAATGGGAAGATAGTTACTATTTCTTCTGAGGGAGTAGGCGAAGAGTACTATGTAGTATATGATTTTGGCACTGATGAGGATTTGAATTGTTACTATATTGACCCTAGTATTGAGGTTAAGTCGGAAAGAAGTGATGATTCAGAAGATGCTGTTTTTAAAATGATAGGTATTGGCGGAGAATATGTTGAAGGTGAAGACTGGCCAGATACAAAGGAAAGACTTATTAATGAATCGGACAATTTCTTGACAGAGGATTACGGTTACTTATGGGCTAATGAACAGGATTCTAGTTATGATATTGAAGGATATAACAGCTTTTATTCTGGAACTTCTTTCGCTGAGGCTATTGGTCAATAAATTAAGATATCATATATACCGGTATATTTTTCTTTAAGAGGAAAAAATGAGACAAACTGATAAATTGACAAATGCTATAAAGCAGCTTATACCAAGTTAGATGGAACAATAACAACGAAAGGATAAGCATGATC
>JAUNIR010000109.1 GCA_030523345.1 Lachnospiraceae bacterium | reverse complement strand
TCATCCAAAATATCCCATGGGATAAAGCGTGGATTTTTTATCCCTGTCACCCCATAATACCATTTAAACCAAGAAAAATCGCGGATTTTTATACCATACGAATTCCAATAGTTCTGTATTTCTCTTTTTTCAATCTTTGTCAATTCATTTTGTGGGTTTTCCTTAAAATATGTTTTTATAGCATTCCTATAATATCTAATCCTACCCATCATTTCATGCTCAGATAAAAATAAATGTAATGCTTTCAATATATTTTTGATGATTTTTTTAATCATAACTGTATCCTTTTCAATATTTTATAAACAATCATACTCTAACAATAATGGTATAGGTTCAATTTTTTTCCCTAAAAATTTAGCATATATAACCTCATTATCATGCAATAGACGCTTCTTATTTTTCACATCTTTCTCTTCATTAATCAAATCGACAAGAAGTTTAGTAGTACATAATTCATCTTTACCCATAACAGTTTTACAAATTGTGAATGTATATCTTTTTTGCAAAGTTTCTTCGTTTAAATACATATGTAATAAAACTGAATATTCTGCCATCCTATCAAATGGAGGATAATATACGCCAGCCCCCCCCTAGAAAATTTCCAAGACAATAAACTACCACATTACCATTTTTAGCATCAGAAAAATCACCTTTTTGAACGCAATGCTCGTGATTAACAATAATTGTGTCTACTCCTAGTTTTTTTAGATATTTAACAGATTTTTTCACTCGACTTGCAGGTTCCATATTATATTGTCCACCTGCATGCCAATTCATTATAAACATCTCTGCCCCTGCTCGTTTTAATCGAGTAATTTCTTTTGCAATGCTCTTTTTTTGTTTAAAATCAAACTCTTTTCTATCAGCTGGACATCCTAAATTTTTTTGCCCCATGAGAATGGCAATTATTCGATAGCACCGTCTAATAATTTTATATTTGCTCAGGTACATTCGTCGCCATAATTTAAAATGCAGTTCCTGATTTTGAGACATATTCACATGGTATAAATCTTCTTTTTTTAACCAATATTTATTCTCATCCGCATTGGTTCCATATGTATATGCCAGCATCCCTACTTTCACGTGACCAATATTTATAATCTTATTAGCAGGATCATCAGGATTATTTCTAGTCCCAACATGCTCAAACCCCAACAAATCCAAATTTTTATTTGTTTGAATTAATCCTTCAATTCCTCTGTCCAAACAATGATTATTTGCAGTAGCGACAAAATCAACACCTGCATCTTTCACGCTTTTAGCAAACTCAATCGGAGCATTAAAAATATATTTTTCTACTGTAAAGCCAAATTCTTCACCAGCAATAGGGGTTTCCAAATTACCAATTACATAATTGGAATGAGACAGAAATTCCCTCATTCCAATTAACATAGAATCAAACTTAAATATCCCCTTATTATAGGCTGCCTCAACAAATTCTTTTTTACACATTATGTCACCAGTAAAAGTGATCTTTATCTCTCCCATAATTATAATTAATCCTTATCCTTCACATAAACATAGCATTAAACTAGACTATTTTTAATATTATAGATATATTTGAAAGATTACTTTCTTTTAATTTTAAATATGTACTCTAGACATAATCTCTAAATATATTCTCACAATCAAAGCCCTCATGCTAGTATGAGAAATATCATGAACTGTAATACCTGTTTCTGCAATTCTAGGTTCCATATAAGTAATGAGATCCACAGGAATATCATCAACCTTTCTTTTTTCAACTGGAACTCTAAGCATCATTTCAACATATTTTCGATTATTGAATGGAATGGTAATATCATAGGATACTCTGTGTTCTGAAGTAAGGAATACACCTTCACCACCACTCCATGCAAACTCCCAGAAGTACATTTCAAGCCAATCCATTTTATCAAATGTAGATTTGCTATAATACTTTTTAAGGTAATCTTTGAATACTTTATTTGTTTCATGGATAAGGTAAGGCGTCGCATAAACCTTATGCATTGCTCTCCAATAGCTTGCATTCGGATATTTGGGGAAGTGTTTCTTATTGTACTTATTATAGTACCATCCTCTTCCCATCTCATTCACCCAGGATTTTACTTCCATATCACAAGGAGGGTTCATAGAGAAATATAAACGCTTTCTGGCATCATTCTCATTATTAGCACCAATACATCCATTGTTGCATTCCATAACTTTTTTGAAAGCATCAAGATTTTTGTATTCATCCCATTCTTCTGGAATCTCATACAATTCATGCTCTAATCCCAAATGAGCCAAGATATCTCTTGCTGCATAAGCATCAACAGATTCATCATAATTTGAAATATAGCTAAAATAACTATATTTATCATAATTTCCTTTTGTACATGAAAGAGCTGTCATACTATCTCGTCCACCGGTAACAGAAATAGATACTTTTTTATCTGGCCATTTCTGGGCAATTAATGTCATATTTTTAGACATAATATCTCCAAGATTGTGAATGCAATCAACATATTCTTCTTCCGTTGTGAATTCTTTAATCTCACGAGTTGGATAATAACGTTTTACAGTTATTTCCTGATTTTTTGCATTATATTTCCCTGCACAGTTTGGAACCATACGACTTAATTCTTTAAATGGTGATAAATCTCCTGGAAGCCATGTTCCCCAATAATGCCAGAAACGGTTGCTCACAAGTTTTTTAATATATTTTGTCTGCTGAATTCCTGTAAGATCAGCAACTAACTTACTATGTGATGTTAAGAAAAAGTTTCCATCAACGGTACCATGATACACTAACTGCATGCCACAGCAATCGGTTGAGTAGAATACATTTCCTTTGGAGAAATAACCTAAGCAAAAAACGCCGGTAAGTTCGCTTTCTTTGTCCCAATATTGTTCAATTCCTTTTTTTCTACAATCTGCTAAATCTTGTAAGATATCATTTTCTAAATACATCATGGTATATGGATTATAAGCGTGACCAATTAAGAAATATGTTCGATTATCACTAATATATGTATATAAATATGTATTTTTGTTTATATAAATATAGTAATGATTACCATCTGTTTCAACTTTTGTACATGTCCAATTGGAATAAAATGGATACTCTTCCAATTCATCATATCTTATATTAGAAATCAGGAAACCACGATTATATAACTGTTCTCTATATTGTGGATATTCTAGTAATAATTCTTTCATCTCATTTTTTGAATAAAATGCCATATCAATTAATCCTACCCTTCTGAAAAAATAAATGTTCTACTACTTATCATTGTTACTTTCTTTAAAATTTTTATATTATTTCTTATACTGTTTCTTTCTCCCACCAACTCCAGGTGTTTGAATAATATGGACACCTCCACACGGATTAGCTTCAATTAATACACAATCATTTTCCCTAATGGCAATATCCCAAGCCACGTAATTCAAATCGTATTTTTGAGCACAACTATTGACAAATTCTTTAAGACATTTCCAATTTGGAATTTCTAATCCTCTAATTTTAACTCCTGTATACGGGTGTGATGTATATTTTTTACCAAAAGCATCAACAGCATCTTCTATCACTATACCTTTCTCGATATCAACACCAGCTACCATGCCTCCAGAAGTGAAATTGTCAATTACACTTTTTCCATTCCCCATTCTTAATGCAGCTGCTATATATATAATTTCACTTTTGCATTTTAGGGTAAATACTCTCACTGTATTAACTGATCCTGGAGATAATAGTTGCAATATTGGGTGTTGGGAAATCACCTCATCAATAATGCCATTTTTATCTTTTAGTGATTCATATAAATCATTAACTTCTTCACTTTTGGAATTAACTAATTGTATTCCAATACCACCCTCTTGATCATCTGGCTTATATAAAAAAATCGGATGTTTTTTTACATAGTCACAAAACATTCCATAATTTAAATCTTTTGTCTCCAATTGGTCTCTTTTCAAAAACACAGCCAATTGTTTATACATATCTGTCTTGCTCTTGTTTTTCCATATTTTTTCTAAAGAATCAAACTTTATTGCATACCTTAAAGCTTCTTTAGATGTAAGATATTCTTTTTTTTCATTATATGTCTTCTCAAAAAAACGAAAATCAAAATAATCTGTGATGGTTATATTTAATCTGATATAATCAATTGTTATTAACACTAGATATTTTAATTTTAAAAGAACCGTTACCTCTTCATTACAATGGTTACTAATTCCCCAATTCAATTTATCATTAAATCGTTTTAATTTTTCTTTCATTATCAATACCTACTATGCTTTTAAAACATTCCCCACTATCACCTCATTTAACCTCTTTCGATTTCCTTCCCCCACAAAGCTATTATGTGGAGTAACAATCACATGCTCCATATCCCATAAAGGGCTGTCTGCCGTAAGAGGTTCTTCTTCGAAGACATCAAGGACTGCTCCGCCAAGATGATTTTCCAGTGCTGTTATCAGTGCTGCGGTGTCTACGATACCTCCTCGGGCGATGTTTACTAGGATGGCACCTTTTTTCATCATGCTGAGTCTTTCCTGATTCATGAAGTGATGGTTTTCTTTCGTCAACGGCATAGTGAGAATGAGGATATCCGCCTCGGGTAATACCTTATCACATTCTTCCATGCCTAACATCTTATCATACCATGTATCTTCCCTTGGGAAAAGGTCTAGGCCCATGATTTGACAGCCAAATGCTTTGAATCTTTTGGCGCACTCGGTTCCTACGCTGCCGCAACCGGCGATGCATACGTTTTTTCCGGACAGTTCCATCAGAATTCTGTTTTTTTCGAAGAGATGATTTTCTTGATTCTTTTGGAAGAATCGGGTCTGTTTGTATAAGTTAAGTACGCCGGTCATGGCGAATTCTGCCATAGGGATGCTGTAGACGCCTCGGGCGTTATGGATCGTTATGTTATGTTCTTTTACATAGTCCATTGGGACGCGGTCGTAACCGGCGCTTGTGATCTGGATGTATCGTAAATTAACGAATTTCTCGATGGGATGATGAAGGAAGATTCCATTTCCGATGATTCCTTCTACCCATGCGGCATCGAGGGGAAGATCGTCTTTCTCCCATTGCAGGAAATGGATCTGATGTCCCATCTTGATAATGGCTTCTTTGCATTCTTCATATCCTTGCCATGCGCCTGTAATTAATAGATTCATTATTTTTCCTCTTTGTCTTAAGAACATTTTTCTATTCTTATTATGTTCTTCTATTTTTACTACATTTTCTATTCTTACTATAGTTTTCCTATTTTTGCTATGATATGATAAACCTCCGATCCTGATACAGAACCGGAGTATTTTATGCTACTTTATTCATGATAATTCATTTTTTCTTTTGTGTGTCTACTGCTCCATTCGCACTTTCATCTGTCCCTGTATTAACTCGACGCGACGGGCTAATTCTTTTCGATTCTCCTGAAAATAGGTTTCATCTCCGGCTGCTTTTCGATCAGAAAGTTCTGCCTCGAGCGTGCGAATCTGTTGAATTCCTTTGGTGAAGATGTTTTCAATCTCGGATAAGTCTGTCATGCGACGACAGTTACAGAAGCTTCTGGATAAAATTGCGAATTCGGATCCCATTCTATAATGTTCTCCGATGATATATTCTGCTGGCAGCATTCCTTTTCCTAAGGATGCGATGCCGCCAAAACCAAATGGTATATGATATTCTTTACATTTGTCTGCGATCTTTTCTACCGTTCCATCAGCTAATAATCCAAACATGAATCCACTGTTCATTCCGAGGCTTAAATCATTGATTCCTACATGTATCTGATCAATGCCTGGAAGGTTAAGGATATCGCCGATAACTTCTACTGCTTCTGGTGTTTCGAGAAGTGGGAAGGCTTTTGCTCTTCCACCGATATGATCAATCATTTGGCTAACTTCTTCTACACTTTTGAAGTATGGGAGCATGATGATGTCTGCTCCTGCCTGGATGGCCTGTTCAATCTCTTCCTGAGAACTGTTATAGTGGATGCCATCGTATACACCAGCTTCATGAATTGGATTCACACGAACCATAATGTGTGCTTTTTTAATCACAGAGCGAATGGCCTTGATATCGTCGATGGTGTGTCGGCACTGTACCGTGTCCATCCCTCCCTGTCTTTGCTTCTTGCCAATGCATTCCATATCGATAAAGATATAATCCACACCTGCTTTTTCAGCAATCAAGGCGATATCAGGCTTGTTGGTAATGTACATTAGTTTTAACGCCATTAATTATACTCCTGACTCTGATTCTATTCTTATTCTTTTTTGAGGGTTTCCCCTATGTTCTTGTTATCTGCATTGGAAAGAACCTTAAAGATGGTTCGGAAGAAGATTCTAAGATCTAAGAAGAAGGATACGTGATCTACATACCATCTGTTCAGTTCAATTCTGTGGTGCCATTCTACGTCCTTACGACCGTGGGTCTGTGCCCAGCCGGTAATTCCGGGACGTACGTCAAACATGTGTTTTTGTTCTTCTGTATATTCTTCAATCGGCCATGGGTGATAGGTCAGAGGTGGTCTTGGACCAATTAAGGACATATCTCCACGTAAGATGTTAATGAGCTGTGGCAGTTCATCAATACTTGTGGCACGAATGATTCTTCCTACTTTGGTTACTCTTGCATCTCCTGCACCGGAATATACACCAGAACCGGTGTGTTCTGCTCCAACGCACATGGAGCGGAATTTCAGCATCTCGAATTCTTTTCCGCCAAGACCGAGTCTTTTCTGGCGAAATAATACCGGACCTGGACTGTCGATTTTAATCAGGATTGCTGTGATGATCATAGGAATGATCGCTAAGATAAATACAGGGATGCATATGATAATGCTTATGATTCTTTTGATATGATCTCGATAGATCGGATTAGCCGGTTTTACATTCTTCGGCATATCTGTCCTATATTGTTTCTTCCGATTTCTCATATTCTGCCCCTTAGAATTTATGTAATATCGCCTGTATATTTTTGTATTGTCAATATAACTCTTGTTATAGCGATAATCACAAATAATTATGGCTCTTCAGGGGTAATGGTGGGTTAAAAACCGCCACAACCCCAGTGTT
>JAUNIR010000108.1 GCA_030523345.1 Lachnospiraceae bacterium | reverse complement strand
AACTACCATGAGTTTTAACAACGAGTCCATTAAGTCCGAGTAATGGTGCCCCACCATATTCTGAAGAGTCAAACTTTTTCATTGTCTGTTTTAATGCAGGTTTTATTAGCAATCCACCTATCTTGGCGCGTAGGCTACTCATTAATCCACCCTTGATTGCATTGAGAAGAGTCGAGCCAACACCTTCGTAAAACTTAAGAATTACATTACCTACGAATGCTTCACAGACAATAACATCACATTCACCTTTTGTAATGTCTCTAGCCTCTACAGAACCAACAAAATTAATATCAGGACAATTTTTAAGAAGTGGGAATGTTTCTTTAACTAACATATTTCCCTTTTCTTCCTCTGCTCCAATATTTACAATTCCGACCTTTGGATTTTCAACACCCATGACATGTTCCATATATATGGCACCCATCTTAGCAAACTGTAAAAGCTGGTTAGGTCTTGCATCAACATTAGCTCCACAATCTATAAGAATAGATGCACCCTTCTCAGTAGGAATGAGTGGAGCCAATGGTGCTCTGTCAACACCTTTAATTCTACCAACAATAACCTGTCCACCTACAAGAACTGCTCCTGTTGATCCGGCGGATACAAATGCATCACACGTTCCCTCCTTTACAAGAGTCATTCCTCGTACTATTGATGAATCCTTCTTTCTTCTGATTGCATTAACAGGAGGTTCACTCATTTCAATAACTTCACTGCAATGAACAATCTCTAATCTTTCAGAATCAAAATCCTTTGAAACAGTATCAAGTGTTTCCTTAATTATTGATTCATCTCCACATAAGAAAATCTTTATGGAACTATTCTTAGCTAAAGCATCTACTGCACCCTTTATAACCTCTAAAGGTGCGTTATCTCCGCCCATAGCATCAAGCGCTACATTAACCATCTAAAATGTGCCTTTCTACGGTATTAAAAATCATTTCACATTATATCATAATGATATAAAAAACAAAACAAATTGTTAAAAAATAAAAGGGCTATGCATAAGCATACCCCTTTTACCTCATTTTGCAGGAGATGGGACTTGAACCCACACGAAGTCACCCTCGTCAGATTTTGAGTCTGATGCGTCTGCCATTCCGCCACTCCTGCGCTCTCGAGATTTTAACACAATCCTTTTATTATGTCAAAGCAATCAAGAGTTGCAAAATAATCCTTTGGTGTTTCAGCCCTTCTAATAAGCTGAACGCCGCCGTCCTCTTTAAGGAGCAACTCTGCTGACTTAAGCTTACCATTGTAGTTATAACCCATTGCATATCCATGAGCACCTGTATCATGAATAAATAGATAATCCCCTGTATCAATCTTAGGTAATTCTCTGTCAATAGCAAACTTGTCGTTATTTTCACAAAGAGATCCTGTTACATCATAAATATGATTTCTCTCAGCATTTTCCTTGCCTAATACAGTTATATGATGATATGCGCCATACATTGCAGGTCTCATAAGATTAACAGCACAAGCATCACATCCAATATAGTTCTTGTATGTATTCTTCTTATGAATTGCCTTTGTAACTAATGCTCCATGTGGTCCAGTAATAAAACGACCCATTTCTGTATATATAGCAACATCTGTAAGTCCTGCTGGAACTAAGATTTCTTCATATACTCTCTTAACATTTTTTCCAATTTCAATGATGTCATTATCTTCCTGGTCTGGTCTATATGCTACACCTACACCACCTGACAAATTGATGAATTTAAGTGAAATATTTAATTTATCCTTAAGCTCTACAGCAATTTTGAAAAGCTGTTTTGCAAGATCAGCATAGTAGTCATTTGTACATGTATTACTAGCAAGAAAAGCGTGAATACCGAAGTTTTTAACGCCTTTATCTTTTAATAATCCATATCCCTCGAATAACTGTGCCTTTGTAAAGCCATACTTCGAATCTCCAGGATTATCCATAATACCGTTACTTAATTCGAATACTCCACCTGGATTAAATCTACAGCTCATAGTTTCTGGTAAAGTACCGATTGTGTCTTCCAAATACTGGATGTGTGTAATATCATCAAGGTTAATAATTGCTCCAATTTCATTAGCATATGCAAATTCTTCTCTTGGCGTATCATTTGATGAAAACATAATCGCCTCACCATCAAATCCAAGTTCTTTGGCAAGCATAAGTTCTGTCATTGATGAACAATCTGCACCACATCCATATTCTTTCATAATGCTAATCAAAAATGGATTTGGATTAGCCTTAACTGCAAAATATTCTCTAAATCCTTTATTCCATGAAAAAGCCTCTTTAACATCACTTAGTTTTTTTCTAAGTCCCTTCTCATCATAAATATGAAAAGGTGTTGGGTAAGTTTTTACAATTTCCTCAATCTGTTCTTTTGTTACAAATGCCTCTTTTTTCATAATATCCTCCATAATTTTATGTTAACCAATTCGTTTATTCCACAAATCCTTCCACGCCTCGTTTTGAACCATCTGAGGTCAGATTTGATTTCCCATCTTCCGACTTGGCAATTATATACTGTCCCTTAATTCCAGAATCCTCTTTGCTTGACTTTTCTGCTATACCATCTTTAGCCTTATATGTATAATTAACTGTCGCTCCGCTTTTGGTCGTTCCTATAAGCTTCATAGTACTATTTTCTAGTCCATCCGCGTATTCTCCAGTGATTACCTGCTTTGCAAGACCTTCTGCACTTATTTTATCCTTAAAGTAACTTGATGTTGCTGTACCCTTACCGTTAGGCTTATCTCCAGAAAATTCTCCTTCAAATATATATGAGCCAATAGATGAACTTTCCGAATATACAGCCCTTATAAGAATACCACTACCGCTTCTTACATCATCAGCAAAATCCCCATAATAGAAGTATCCATCTTCATATACAGCTATACCCTTACCTGATTTTTTACCATTCTCGTCTCTGTCGCCATAATAAAATGAGTTGTCTTTACCAATTACCTCATCAACCATGTCCACAAATTCTTCAGTACGGATCATATCCTTAACAGCATCCATATCAGGTTTTTCCACTTGAAACAAAGCAATAAGCTTCGATAGCTTTTCATTATGCGACTCTTCAAGTGCTAGGCGCTCAGCTTCTTCCTGAGCCAACGCTTCTTCTTCAGCCTTTATTCTTGCTCTTTCTATCTCAATATTATCCGCTTTAATCTTCATATTAATATCATTAGTATTAACATATCCTGTCTGAAGAGTTAAAAGCACATTGTCCTCATCACCATTATTTTCATAAATCGAAGACATACCCCAATATGCATTTGTATTTGAAGCATTATACGTTAGAGCGTCCTGATATGCAGCTATTGCCTCAGGGCCATTACCTAATGTTCCCGCAAGTAATATATAAGCATGAGCTATTGCATCCTTAAGTTCTCTACTCTCCGGTTCAAACTCCAATGCCTCATTATATTTGTCTATTGCCGAGCTGTAGTATCCCGAATCCATTGCCGCATTACCATCTGAAACAAGTATTGCAACCGCATTATCCTGAGATCTCATTATTGTTACGTAATACGTTATAAAGATAGAGGAAACAGCAATTAGGGCAACGACTATTCCAATAATCACATTTCTAACAATTCTATTCATTATATATTCTCAATTTGCCAATCTATTTCTACTAAACCATTGGCCTTCAAAAATTCATTACATTTAATAAAATGGTTGCATCCAAAAAATCCTCTGTACGATGAGAGAGGCGAAGGATGTGGTGCCTTTAAGACAAGTTGTTTTTTATTATTAAGCATAGAAGCCTTCTTCTGAGCTGGTGATCCCCAAAGCATATATACTACAGGTTTATCCAGTTCATTTAATGCCTTTATAGCCGCATCTGTAAACTCTTCCCATCCCATTCCCTTATGAGAATTTGCATTATGCGCTCTAACCGTTAATACAGTATTTAGCATAAGAACACCTTGGTTTGCCCATTTAGTCAAGTATCCATTATTTGGAATATAGGTTCCAAGTTCATCCTGAAGTTCTTTATATATGTTAAGAAGTGATGGAGGAATCTGAATACCCGGCTTTACAGAAAAACTAAGTCCATGTGCCTGTCCAGGTTCATGATATGGGTCCTGTCCAAGTATCAATACCTTAACATCATCTAGATCAGTTAGATTAAAAGCTGTAAAAATCTCATCTGATGGAGGATAAACAACTTTCGTACTATACTCACTCTTTATGCTTTTATATAACTGCGCATAATATGGTTTCTTAAATTCTCCTGATAAAGCGGATTCCCATCCTTTTGGTAATGCAGACATTATATTCTTACCGAAACACCTTTCTCTCTAAGATAGTGTTTTACTTCCATTATCTCGAGTTCTTTATAATGGAACAAGGAAGCAGCTAATGCTGCATCCGCCTTGCCTGTAGTTAATGCCTCGTAGAAGTCCTGCTTAGATCCAGCTCCTCCAGATGCAATCACAGGCACTGATACACATTCAGATATTCTTCTTGTAAGCTCAATATCATATCCAGCCTTTGTGCCATCTGCATCCATGCTAGTTAATAAAATTTCTCCTGCTCCAAGTTCGCAACCTTTAATTGCCCACTCAATCGCATCTATTCCTGTATCTATTCTTCCACCATGCTTAAAAATATGAAATCCATCCTCTGTACGTTTTGCATCAATTGCCAAAACAACACATTGTGAGCCAAATTTATCAGCTGCTTGCGCTATAAGATTCGGATTATCTATGGCTGCCGAATTAACAGACACTTTATCAGCGCCTTCTCTTAATATTGCTTTAAAATCATCTACAGTACGTATTCCTCCACCGACTGTGAAAGGTATAAAAACTTTCTCCGCAACGGCTCTCACCATATCTACGACTGTATTTCTTCTATCACTTGAAGCCGTAATATCAAGAAACACCAACTCATCAGCGCCTGCTTTATCATAAGCCGCCGCTATTTCTACAGGATCTCCTGCATCTCTTAAATTTACAAAATTAACGCCTTTAACGACCCTTCCATCATGTACATCAAGGCAAGGAATAATTCTCTTCGTATACATTTATTTAATCTCTACAAAATTCTTAAGCATCTTTAAACCAACATCTGAACTTTTCTCAGGATGATACTGACATGCGAAAATATTATCTTTTTCGACAGATGCATGAATTAATACGTTGTAATTTGTCGTTGCTTTTACAATTGACTCATCCTCGGCTTTAAGATAATAACTATGAACAAAATAAACATATGGATTGTCATTTATGTCCTTAAATAATCTTCCGTCACCTTTAAGCGTCAAATCGTTCCATCCCATATGCGGAATCTTCTTATATTCACCCTCTGGGATCTTCACAACATTTCCCTTAAGAATTGAAAGACCCTTTACTCCTGGTGCTTCTTCACTGCTTTCAAACATAAGCTGAAGTCCAAGACATATTCCTAGGAATGGTGTTCCCTTTTTACAAACCTCATCAATTACAGGAACTAGTTCATATTTGCTGAGTTTTTCCATTGCATCCGCAAAATTACCTACTCCTGGTAAAATAACATGGTCTGCTGACATTATTTTATTTTTATCTCTCGTTATGATTGCATCTTTTGAAAGGGACATTAAAGCCTTTTCAACACTTTTAATATTCCCTGCATCATAATCAATTATTGCTATCATTAAATTCCGCCTCTTCCGCTGAAATAACAGAATTATCCCAGATATTAACGTTTGGTGCTACGTCAAAATTCATATCTGCTTCCATACCGTCAATTACTGCACTTGTATTTCCTGTTGCATATGAATTAATAATGTATGAGTATTCCTCTACATCTTCAATGCTAAGCCACTGATTAACCTTATCAACGCTAAGTCCGAACGTATTATTTAATTCTGCAACAATCTGAGTATAAATACCATTAAGCTCAGGCATAACTTCTAGTTCGGTTGCTTTAGTCGATAATTCGTCGTATTTCTTAACACCCTGTACTAATGCATTAAGAGCTTCTGGTTTCATATCAAGAATCATATAATTATTATACGAATCCAGCTTTCTTTCTTCCTGTAAAAGCGTAACTGTTCTGTCGTACATCAATTGTTCTTTATCACTTAAGCTATGGCCTTTAAGAAGACTATATGTTGCCTCGTAATTGTGCTGATCATATTGTTCTTTCGCTTTCTTTTTATCCATAGATGATGGCATAAAAAATGCTAAAAGAGTTATTACAACACCCAATGAGAAGCAGAGAATACATATTGGTATTACTTTCTTCTTAGGTAACTTTTTCTTAGGTAACGCGTCTTCCTGAGCTTTTCTTTCGGCTTTTAGACGAGCTTTCTCAGCTTTCTTCTTTTCTTTTTCTGCCTTCTTTGCATCCTTAGCTGATGGAGCTCCATCTTCGGACTCTTCGTCTGCCTTTTTACCCTTCTTATCTTTTTTCTTTTTAGATTTTTTCTTTTTTCCGCCCTCTTCTTCTAATTCTGCTAAAATAGCATCATTTTCTTCGGCGCCCTCAATAGCAATATCTACAGCTGACTCTTCAAATTTTACAGATGATTCCAGATCATCATCCTCATCATCTGAAACTGTGAGCATATCTATAATTCTAGAAATTAACCCTGGTTTTTTCTCTGAAGGATTACCTTCCTCTTCAAGGTTATCAACGTCATCAGCTGACTTGTTCTTCTTTGATTTTTTTACCTTCTTTTTCTTCTTTTTCTTTTTTCCGCCCTCCTCTTCTTCAGAAATAATGTCGTCCATATCTCCAAACAATTCTTCTTCTGAGAGCATTCCACTTGTAAAATCAGGATCATCAGCAAACCCAATGCTGTCATCAAGTGCTACATTATTCTCGTCCTTAGACAGAATATCTCCTATCTCGGACATATCCATATCATCACTATCAGAAAGCAAATCTGCTAATTCCATATCTTCAGAAGCTGACACTTCAGATTCCTTAGCGCTAGCTTCTTCTTTTCCCATATTTTCAATGTCCTGAAGGAGAGCTGCAATATCATCATCTTCAAGACTACTTGCATCCTCATCAACAGAAGACATATCTTCTGTCTGTTCATCAGCTTCCAAATTAGGCATGTCATCCATCATTGGCATGTCATCTAGCA